>JAJPEW010000076.1 GCA_021166755.1 Hydrogenophaga sp.
ACTCGAAGCCGCTGCCATCGCCCAGGTTCAGGTCAACGAGCAGCACATCGAAATCCTGCTGCGCCACACGACGCCGGCCATCCTTGAAACCCCCGGCCTGCGCCACCAGGTGAATGCGCTTGTCGGCCAACAGCTCCTGGGCAATCACATGGCGTATGTGCGGATCGTCATCGACAAGCAGGACCCGGACAGGCTGATCGGGCTGTCCCACCAGGAAATCGGGCCACACCGAGGCAGGACCCTGCCAGCTCTGCCCGCCGGATCCCGGGATCTGCGCAGGAGCATTCCGACTGGTGCCGGTAACGACAAGGTCATCGTGGATCAAGGTGTTCATGTGTCCTCCCGGCAGTTGCCCGCCTTTACAACCCTCCACTGAAGTTGTGTTGACTTGCGTCACAAAACTTCTCCAGGACCCGGAAGATGAATACTTAAAAGCTAAATCAAGTCAAAACATCGCCGCAGGGAGATGCGAATTTGATACAGATGCCGGCATTTTCTTGTGCAACTTTCTCTTTTTTACATTCGATACACTTTGTTACTGCATAGTTCTTTTTGGGTAATGTATTCAAAAAAGATAGCAGTCAGATCCGACCATGGATGGGGTAGATGCACCGTGTAACCTTTTTTACCTCAATTTGAATCGTATTCCTGTAGTACCCACGGAGCGTCATTGGCCGTCACGGAACACATCTTCACACTGCGATCCCAGACGACGGCAGATCGCAAAACCCCAGTGAAACGCGATCGGTCGACGTCGACAGGCTGGCAGACCTGGAATCCTCCAGGCCGCCGGGAAACGTGGACCAACTTCTTGAGGAAACCATCATGAAAAAGCTTGCCATCATCGCTCTCGCGACCGCTGCCTCTTCTGCCTTCGCGTTCAACTGGGGCCAGAATCCCCAGCCGCAACCGAACGCTCCCTGCGACACCTGCCCCCAAATTGACATCAAGGGCGCTTCGGTACAAACCGTTTCCGCCACCTTCTCGACTTTCGGCAACGAGGGTTACAACGGTGGCAACGCACAACAGAACGTGTCCAGCAACTCGGGCAACGTGCTCGTGACAGCACCGTCGAACCAGACCACCACGGCATTTGGCTCGGCGGTGACCAACAAGGCTGACGGCAACAACGCCTATGCCAGCCAGAACCTGTCCTCCAACGTCGGCAAGGTCAACATTGCTGCAATGTCCATGCAGACAACTTCGTTGGCAGGTTCGGTGGTGTTCAACAAGGCTGGTGCCAACTCCAAGGCGGTCCAGAACCTGGCCACCAACAACGGCTGCATTGCCTGCAAGTGATTCAGCGCGACTGACCCTGGGACAGCATCCATGTCTGCGCACAGGATGCTGTCCCTTTTTCTTCACACCAGGAGTCGAGGCATGAACACACATTCAAGTGCATTGACGTTCCGCGTATTTTTCTTGGCGCTTCTCATGGCGCCTGCACTGGGGATACCAGCCGCACCGGGCGAAGACATCATCGTCCTGTCCAAGCCTGTCTCCTATGTATCCACGCCTCTGCCCGATGCATCAAAGTCCGAACACCTTAACCACGTCATCGACATGCCGGCGTGGATGCGGGCACGTGTCAGCCGGTTCACCGCGAAAGCTTATTCCGCATCCGCCGACGACGGCAGCATCATCACTGACAACGATGTGGTCACGACGACCACCAGCCAGGGACTGCGCAAGACCTGCGTACAGGAAGTGGGCACCACGACCACGACGTCAGATTCGCTGGGTGGTCGGTACGGTCCAGGGCAGAAGGACCAGGTGGTGGTCCTGCGCGGCGACCTGGTCAACGTCTGCCGCTGAGCGCACAACAAGAACCGAGGGCATTATGAAACATCGTCATCAAGAACTGAGCGTCGCACCGGGAAAGTGGACCCGCCTGACAGCGTCGCTGTTGGGTGTTGTCTTTCTGATTGCCGGTTGCTCCACGCCGATGGATGCCCGCAAGGATGCCCCCTTCCAGTCCTATGCACACATGGCGGACCGGCCGACGCAGAGACCCATGCGGTCGCTGTCGAGCTTCTCGGACTCGCTGATGTGCATGGACCGACTCTTTCGGGATGCCCAGATTCCGACCACACTGATCACCAGCAAGCAGATACCCGACTTCTCAGGCCGTGTGCCGGTGGCGACCAAAGACATGATCGTCACAGCCATCTCGCAGATGTCGCGCCTGAGCAATGCCTTCCGTTACGTCGACTTCGAGGTCGACATTGCACGGCAGGACACCGTACAGAACCTGACTACCCTGCTGCTCAACAGCAACCAGATTCAGCTTCAACGACCAGCGCTCTATGTGTCTGGGGCCGTGTCGTTTGTGGACCAGAACGTCATCAACAACCGATTTGACGTCGGCACCTCCGCGTCCCGACTGGAGACCGGCTACAGCCAGAACCGAAATGCCACCATCATCGGGATGGAACTGCACCTGGGTGACTTCCGCACACGGACACTCATCCCGGGATTGGACTCAGCCAATGAAGTCATTGTGGGCACCGGCGGCCAGGGTCTGGACCTGGCGGGCCGGATTTCCGACTACGGGTGGCAGTTCAACGTGGGGCGTGACTACACCCAAGGTTCCGGCGCGGCCATGCGCACCCTGATCGAGCTTGCCATGATCGAGCTGGCCGGCAAATGGGCTCGGGTTCCCTACTGGCAATGCCTGACGCTGGACCAGACGCACCCGGGATTCCAGCGCCAGTTGCGCGACTGGTACGACGAGGGCAGCACCAACGTCCATCAGGCCTTGGTCAAGAAATCCCTGACCAGCAGTGGCTACCTGAACGCGCAGACCAGGGATCTGCCCATTACCCACCCCACGGTTCGCTCTGCATTGGCCAAATATCAGGCGGATCAGGGGATGGTCGTGACCGGTGAGCTCAACTTCGCCACCTACGAACGCGCACTGCGCCACTACGTCACGCTGGGAGAAGACGGGCAATTCATCCGCGTGGGATGGCTGCCTGATTCGACACAGCCTCCAGTGCCCACCGTCCACGATGGGCAGGTCACCGCCGCTCCGCTGGGCGCCCCGCTGGGTGCCGACCCGGATCCCTTGCGCCTGGATGTCCAGGTCGAGAACCTGGTCGCGGACAAATCCGTGTTCGAGCAGGGCACACAGATCTTCCTCTCCGCGACGGTATCCAGAAGCGCCCACCTGTATTGCTTCATGGAGCAGTCACAAGGTGGCCTGATGAGGCTCCTGCCCAACCCGATCAACAGCAGCTCACAAGTGTCCGCGCAGCAGGCGGTTCGCATCCCTGACTGGATGGTGCCCAACCCCGGCTTCGTTCTGGATGCAGGGATGCCGGGAGAGGAATCGGTGGCCTGCTTTGCGACGGACAGCGATCTGATGACCAAGCTGCCCGACAGCCTGCAAGGCCCGGGATTGCGCCCCGTCGTCGGCATGACCGGGATGTCATCCGTCCGTGAAGCCTTCCGTCAGGCGGCTGGCACCCAGGGCTTTGCCGAGCAGAGCATCCGGTGGCGTGTGATGCCCCGACGTGCCCCGGCGCGCTGATGCATGGGGCGGTCATGAAGATGCTGCCGCGTTGCCGGACGGCCCTCCTGATCCTGTCGGTCGGCTCCCTGCAACTGCAGGCCACGGAGCTGACCTCTCAGGAGCCGCTGCGGATCCCTGCACCGGTCATGGACGGCATGACGATCCCGCCGTCCAGCGACCCGGGGCTGAAGCTTGATGTACCGATGGCCAGCCCCATTCAGGTCTCCCGGGACCAGGCCGCGCCACTGCGCATTTCGCCCCTGGCAGACCCATGGATCACGGCGGAGGTGGAGCGACTCAAGTCGCAAGTGACCCGTGGTGAGACAGTCCCGAAGGGTGCCAAGGCCAATCAGCAGCGGCGCAGATCTGCCGCCGAAGCCGCCTGGGTGCTGGGTCTCATCCACTTTCATGGGGCTGGGGTTCAGCAGAATCCCCCGCAAGCCCGGCAGTGGTTTCAGCGTGCCTACGAACTGGGACACCCGCTGGCTGCGGCCGGCCTGGCCCTGTGCGAGATTGACGGATGCGCTGCACCGCCGAATCCTGCGGCCGCCAGACCCTGGATCGAGCAACTCAAGAAGGCGGACTCACCGCGTGCCCTGTACCTGGCCTGGCTGGCGGACTACCGGATGGCGCCAATCGAGATGGCTACAGGCGCAGGACCTGGCGCCGCTCCGACGGTGACCTTGCCCTTCCGTGACCAGCTGCTCAAAGCCGCCAACGCCGGCGACCCCCACGCCCTGATAGAAACGGGACTGGAACTGGCCGCCATGAGGCAGTGGCCTGAGGCGCTTCGCCAGTTCCAGCGTGCGGCACCGCGCTCCGCCGTGGCCGCGGGCAACGCTGAAACCGTGCGAGAGATACTGGCACGGGATCAGTCGCCGCCAGCGGCCACGGCCGAGAAGGCCAAACGACTCCTGCTGGAGGCCAGGCGCGCGCACCGGGGCGAGGGGGCTCCCGCCAACTACGGCGAGGCCCTGAGGCTGTACCGCGAGGCGGAGGTGGCCGGGAGCGAAGAAGCCGGCCGAATGCTGGCCCTCATCACATCAAGGCCGGCACCTGGCGGAGGCATCAACATCGAGTGGATGCGCCAGCTGGCCTATGTCGATCTCTCTCAGACCCTGCCTGTCTTTGGCAATCCCTTGCAGGGGCAGCGTCTGCAACGCGAGCCCTCGCCGCTGTATGACTGGCTGCCCGCCGCCTGGAAGAGCGCCCACGCGGGTGAAACCCGCCGCTGACCGCAAGTTCAGGCTCGCAGCTGAGCCCTCAAGGCTATGCCGATCTCAGGGCGCTCGACAAATGGATCGGGCGGATTCTCTGCCGCACAGATGGCATCGAATCGAGAACGCGCGTTGCCCAAGGCCTTGGGATGGCTGAAGATGTAGAAGCGGTCAGTGGTCATGGCATCAAAGACCTTCTGCGCCACTTCCGCGGCCGTGACCTTCCCGGACGTGACCGCCTTGTCGGTCATGGCCTGACCAATCAACTGGCTCTGCGTCGGCTTCTCATCGGCCAGTTCCGCCGGCCGGTTGCGGTGGCTTTGGCTGATGCCCGTGGACACAAAGTACGGGCAGAGGACACTGGCGCTGACCTGGTCAGTGACCAGACGCAGGTCCTGGTAAAGCGTCTCGGTGAGACTGACCACGGCGTGCTTGCTCACGTTGTACACACCCATGTTGGGCGGTGTGAGCAAGCCCGCCATGCTGGCGGTGTTGACGATGTGGCCCCGATAGGCCGGATCGGCCTTCGCGGCCGCCAGCATCATGGGCGTGAACAGCCGCACCCCGTGGATCACACCCCAGACATTGACACCCAGCACCCATTCCCAGTCGCGCACCGAGTTTTCCCAGATCAGTCCACCGGATCCCACGCCCGCGTTGTTGAAGACGAAGTGGGGGGCACCGAAACGCTGCTCGACCGCCGCGGCCAGGGATTCCATCTGCCCGGCATCGGACACATCCACCTTGCGCGCCAGCACCGCCACGCCAGCGGCCTCCATCTCAACCTGAGCCCTGTCCAGCGCATCCTGCTGAACGTCCACCAGCACCAGATTCATGCCCAGCCGTGCACCGATGCGCGCGCATTCGAGGCCAAAGCCCGAGCCAGCGCCGGTCAGAACGGCGGTCTTGCCTTTGAAGTCCGTGATCATGATGGAGTCTCCTGGTGATGCAAATCAGTGACGCAACATCTCGATGTGCGGGATGCCGTCTTCGACATAGGACCGGCCGGCCGGTTCGAAGCCGTGCTGCCGGTAGAAGTGTTCAAGGTGAGCCTGTGCGCCGATGCGGATGGGCTGTGGCCCCCACAGGGACAACAGGAGCCGCACGGACTCGCTCATCAGCACGTGGCCCAGCCCGCCACCACGGGCAGATGGTGCCGTGACGACACGACCGATGCTGGCTTCCTGGAAAGCAATACCGGGCGGCACCAGCCGCGTGGCGGCCAGCAGCGACGGTTGAGCGCCCGGAGAGACCTGCTCTCCCAGCACGTGCAGACAGTGCGGGTCGACGTCGTCCATGTCCAGAAACAGGCAGGACTGTTCCACCACGAACACCTCGGAGCGCAGTCGCAGCAGGCGGTACAGCGATGACGCCGAAAGCGCATCAAACGGCAGGCAGCGCCAGGACAGCGCCGCCTGCTCAGGAAAGCGGGTGGAACCGGTCAAACGCGCACTTCCTTGAGGACATAGCCGATGCGAGGAAAGTGCACATGCACCCTCCCTGCCCGCTCGTCGTCCCGGGCAATCGTGTAGCGCGTCCGCGTGGCCGCCACCAGGATGCCTTCGCTGGGCTCGGTGCCAAAGCTCTCCGCGGCCACGGTCACACGGCTGCCCAGCGCAATGCCGTGATCGTCCTGGAAGTGCTCGCCCGCCACAGGCTCCGGCGTGGCAGCGGCCGCCACGGCGATGGCCTCTGTGGAACTCAGCCGCTGAGCCGATCCGTGACCCAGGGCCTGCATGCGGTCCAGCCAGGCCAGCACCTCGGGCGTCCCTTCCAGAATGCCCGACATGGCAGGGACCATGCGGCGCGTGAACCAAAGCGGGTGGTAGGCGGCGAAGTCGGCCAGACAGGGACGCTCACCCAGCAGGTAGGGCTGATCATGAAGCATGTGGGCCAGACGACGCAGGTAACTGCGATAGGCCCCGGCAGCATCTCCAGGACGCAGCCGGTTAATACCGCTGCTCATGGCCCCACGGTCAGCGGCAAACGCCTGCGCCGCTTCTGGTGGCTGATTGGCAAACAAGGCGGCCGCCCCTTTGGGGCTCAGGCTGTACGCCATCGACGCCCAGAACAGACTGGTGTCGGCCCATTGGGCAACCACGCGGGCGAGGCCTTTGAGATGGGCGGGGAACAGCGCCGGTTCGGCACGATGGTGCTCCAGCACCTCGGCGATCAGCGCGGTGTCGCAGTAGATGTCTGCACCGATCTGCAGGAGCGGCGTGCGCCGGTAGCCACCGGTCAAGGTCACCACGTCCGGCTTGGGCATCACACTGGGAATGAAGACACTGCGCCAGGACAGTTCCTTGAAGCCCAGCATGAGCCGCGCCTTCTCGGCAAAGGGCGACATCGGATAGTGGTGAAGGATCAGGTCAGCCATGGCGCACCTCCTGCGACCGAGAACGATGAATCACGACATCAGATCAGCTTGACGAGCTGCTTGCCGAAGTTCTTGCCCTTGAGCAGACCCAGGAACGCCTCCGGCGCGGATTCGATACCCTGCGAAATGGTCTCGCGCGGGCGCAGCTTGCCCTGGGCCACCAGGGTGCCCAGTTCGGTCAGCGCCTGCGGCCAGTCTTCCATGTGCTCGCTGACGATGAAGCCCTGCACCTTTAGCCGGTTGATCAGGATCAGCGCGGGGTTGGCCAGCGGCAGCGGCTGGCCGTCGTAGCCGGCAATCATGCCGCAGACGGCAATGCGGCCGAAGGCGTTCATGCGCAGCAGCACCGCGTCGAGGATCATGCCGCCGACGTTCTCGAAGTAGCCGTCGATCCCCTTGGGGGCCACTTCCTTGAGCGCCTTGGCCAGCGAGTACATATCTTTATGCTGGCGATAGTCGATACAGGCGTCGTAACCCAGCTCTTCCACCGCGTACTTGCACTTGTCCGGACCGCCGGCAATGCCCACCACGCGACAGCCTCGCGCCTTGGCCAGCGCCGCGAACGCACTGCCCACCGCACCCGTGGCGGCACTGATGACCACGGTCTCGCCTTCCTTGGGCTCGATGATGCGGACCAGGCCATACCAGGCCGTGACACCGGGCATGCCCACCGCGCCCAGGTAGTAGGACAGGGGCACGTGGGTGGTGTCGACCTTGCGCAGCGCGCCGGGCTGGGTGGCGTCCACCACGCTGTATTCCTGCCAGCCACCCATGCCCACCACTTGATCTCCGGGTTGGTATTTGGGGTGCCTTGACTCGACCACTTCGCCCACGGTACCGCCAATCATGACCTCGCCCAGCGGCTGCGAGGCCGCGTAGCTCTTGCTGTCGTTCATGCGGCCGCGCATGTAGGGGTCGAGGCTGAGGTAGTGGTGCTTCACCAGCACCTGTCCGTCGGCCAAGGCCGGCGTATCGGTCGTGACCAGCTTGAAGTTGTCGACGGTGGCCTCGCCCTGGGGGCGGTTGTCGAGCAGGATCTGGCGGTTGGCGGGCATAGCGTGTCTCCGTGAAAAATCTGTTCAGTCGGTCTTGAGGGTGTTCAGCGCCTGGGTGGACTTGCCCACCGGCAGACGCGGCACGTACTTGAAGGTGCCGGTGGCGTGCGCGCACAGCTTGCCCTCGGCATCCACGATGCGGCCTTCGGTGAAGGCCATGGTGGCGGTGCGATGCAGCAAGCTGCCATGCGCCACCAGCGGGCCCTTGGCGGCCCGCATGAAACTGGTCTTCATCTCGATCGTCACGCAGCCCATGGAAGGCTCCACCGAACGGGCCGCGTGGGCCATGACCACGTCCAGCAGCGTCATGCTGGCACCGCCATGGACGACGTTGAACGAGTTCTCGTGCTCGGGGCGCGGGTTGAAGGCGATCTGTGCCTGCCCGCCTTCGAACTGCTGCAGCTCGAAGCCGAGGTGCTCGACAAAGGGGATGTGGACCTGGAATTTCATGCGCGAACGATACATCCGTGGCCCGTTCAGCCGCCAGTCACGATGGAAACCCCACCGTCGACCGCCAGCCACTGGCCGGTGATGTGTTTGCCGGCATCGGAAGCATAGAGCAGTGTCAGACCCTTGAGGTCTTCGTCATCGCCCAGCCGGCCCAGCGGCGCGTGGGCCGCCAGCTTCTCCTCACCCATGGCCTTGAGGGTACCCTGCGTCATCTTGCTGGGGAAAAAGCCCGGGCAGATGGCGTTGACGCGGATGCCGTGGGCGCCCCACTCGGCCGCGAGCGCCCGCGTGAAGTTGATCACCGCGCCCTTGGAGGTGTTGTAGGCAATCGTCTTCATGCCGGGCGGGTTGCCGCCCAGGCCGGCGATGGATGCGGTGTTGATGATGCTGCCCTTGCGGCGCGGAATCATGCTGGCCTTGGCCACCAGCTGGCTGAGCAGGAAGTAGCTGCGCACATTCAGGTTCATGACCTTGTCCCAGGCGTCCAGCGGATGGTCCTCGGCCGGCGCACCCCAGGCCGCACCGGCGTTGTTGACCAGAATGTCAATGTCACCCAGGCGCTCCATCGATTCGCTGGCCAGCTGGCGAATCTGGTCTTCGTGCTGGCAGTCGGCCGCGATCCAGCGGGCGTCGATGCCGGCGGCCTGCAGTTCGGCGGTGGCCTGCTCCAGGTCCTCGGCCTTGCGCGAGCTGATGAGCACGCGCGCGCCGGCTTCGCCCAGGGCGTGGGCCATTTGCAGGCCCAGGCCGCGCGAGCCGCCGGTGACGAGCGCCGTACGGCCCTTGAGGTCGAACAATTGCTGGATGGTGCGGGTCATGGTTGTCTCCTTGTGAATGGTGTTCAGAAAGCGTCTTCGGGCAGGCTGGCGCAAGTCAGGTCGCGCTCACGCACCACCTGCAGCCAGGCGCCGATTTTGGGCAGTTCGTAGTGGAAGAAGAAACGCATGGCGGCCAAACGGCCGGTACGGGCGTGGCTGTCGGGTTGTGCCTGCGCGGCCAGCGCCACATCCAGCCAGATCCAGGCCAGCAC
>JAJPEW010000104.1 GCA_021166755.1 Hydrogenophaga sp.
CGTGCAGTGCCTCCGCGGCGGGCATCAGGTGGCTGTCGTTGCCGCCCCAGCCGTGCAGGAGGAAGGCGGCGGTGGCGGGTGCAGGATCGCTTGACGGCAGGTACCATGCAAACAGGCGATATCCCTGTTAAGCCGGTATCCACACGGTTTCTGCCGTCAGACCGATCGACGCGGGAGTCGGGCCGCTGGTGTCGGCGACCGGCGTCAGGCCCCGATGTAGCCAGTGGCGAGCGCCGAGCAGGCTGGTGCCCACGACAAGTCCGGTCAGCAGAAGGGTGGTGGCAGGCATGGTGATGTGTCGACGGTCAGGGATTCCCCGCAGAAAACCGACGCGTCAGGATTCTTGCGCATACGCGATCGATAGATATACTAGTAAGAGTATTTACTCAAGAGACGAACCCAAGATGAACGCCCCTGCATTGGCGGCCGACGGCCGGCCCGTCAAACCTTTCTGGAATCCGCTGGTGGCGGGCATCGCGCTCGGCCTGGTGCTCTTGCTGACGTTCGTCTGGACTGGCCATGGCCTGGGTGCTACCGGGGCCTCCACCCGCCTGGCAGCCTGGCTGGGCAACGAAGTAGCGCCTGCGGTCACGCAGGCCAACGACTACCTGGGCGGAATGGTCGAGGACGGCGCGAACCCGCTGCCGTCCTGGATCACCTGGCAGGTGGTGGGTGTGGCCATCGGTGCGCTGTTCGCGGCCTTCATGGGCGGGCGGCTGCGCGTGCAGCTCGATGGCGCGAAGAGCATCGGTTCGGGCAAGCGCATTGCCACGGCGCTCATCGGCGGGCTGCTGTCGGGCTTCGGTGCCCGCGTGGCGGCCGGCTGCACCAGCGGCCTGGGCCTGTCGGGCGCGGCCACGCTGGGGATCGCCGCCTTTGTGTTCCTGGCGACCTTCTTCGCCAGCGGACTGATCATGCACCGCATCATCAAGGGAGTCTGACATGTGGCCACTCAATGACGCGGGTGCGATGTCCGGGCTGGTCTGTGGCGTGCTCTTCGGCTACGTGCTGGAGAACGCCGGCTTCGGCAGCCCCTGCAAGCTGACGGCGCAGTTCTCCATGCGAGACTGGTCGGTGTTCAAGGTGATGTTCACCGCCATCGTGGTGGCCGCCACCGGCCTGTACGCCCTCGAACTTGCCGGCCTGCTGGCCATCGACAACCTCTTCGTGCCGACCTCGCTGGTCTTGGCCTCGGCGGTCGGCGGCGTGCTGGTGGGTGCCGGCTTTGCCATCGGCGGTTATTGCCCGGGTACTTCGGTGGTGGGTTTCTTCTCTGGCCGCCTCGACGCGCTGGTGTTCATCGTCGGCCTGCTGCTGGGCACCTGGGTGTTCGCCGGTCTGTACGGTCCGGCCATCGAGGCCGTCATGTCGATGTGGGAAGTCGAGACCGGTGACACCTTCATGGATGCCTGGGGCATTCCGCAGGGGCTGCTGATCGCCATCCTGTTTGCCGCGCTGATCGGCGTGTTCTACGCCGGTAGCTGGTTTGAACGTCGCGGCCGCGGCCCGGTGCAGGCCGACGAGGCCGTGGCCGGCGCCGGCAGCGCCGACGCTGCCTGATGTCCAACCCCTTTTTCAATCTGGAGTTCCACCCATGGCCAAAACTGCTGCCAATACCCTTGCCCAGACCCTGTCGGCCCTGATGGTGGTCAGCGCCCTCGTGGCCCCGGCCGCCCAGGCGGCCACGCCCACTGCGTCCGGTGCTGCCGTCACTACCGCACAGGCCGGCAACCCCTGTGGCCCGAGCAACCCCTGCGGTCCGGCCAAGAAGAAAAAGAAAAAGACCGCTGACGGCGCCAACCCCTGCGGCCCAGCCAACCCCTGCGCGCCCAAGAAGTGAGGCCCTGAATGGCGCCGCTGGGCATGAGTGATCTGCATGCCAGCGCGCAGATCGCGCTGGCGGTGCCGCTGCGCTATGCCCAGGCCGGCAGCAGCCTGGCGTACGCGGCCCTGGCAGGTGCCCGCGCGTTCGAGGTGCTTCGCCACTACCCCGCGCGCGATGTGGTCGACGCGGACGCGGGCACGCGCTTTCATTACCACGCTCACCGCCTGGATGAGCCCGAGCACGGGCACTTCCATCTGTTTGTGCACGGCGAGCAGCCGGGCGAGTTCATGCACCTGGCGGCGCTGTCGCTGGACGTGAACGGTCAGCCGCTGCGCTGGTTCACCACCAACCGCTGGGTCACCGGTGAACATTGGCGGTCGGCTGCCCAGTTGTTGCCGAGACTCAAGCGCTGGCAGGTGCAGACCGGTGGCCGCCTTGCGCCGGTAGCCCGCTGGCTCAGCGCCATGGTGACGCTGTACCGTGACGAACTCGTGCAATTGCTGCATGCGCGCGATGCACGCCTGGCGCCACGGCTCCAAGGCCGCTCCCGCGCCGAACGTGAAGCGGTCTTTGAAGACCGTTCGCTGGACGTGATCAGTGAATGTCCGGCGCTGCTGGCGCCCAAGATTGCCCAACTGGTCCACTGACCCGCTGCGGGTGGCGGATCGATCATCAACCTGAGGAGATACCCATGAGACTGTGGAAACAAGTGGCTGCGACTACCCTGGCCTGGGGCCTGGCCGCTGCGTCCGCCCTGGCCCAGGCACTGCCCGGCCCCGTGGTAAACACCGCCTGGCTGGCGGCCAACCTGGACAAGGTGCAGGTGCTTGACCTGCGCGGCAGCGCCAAGTCCTTCACCACCGACCCGGAGTTCGATGAAGTCAAGGGCAAGAAGGTGGTCGATGAGGTCGGTGGCCACATCGCCGGTTCGCGCCTGATGGAGTTCAAGACCATCCGCGTCGAGCGCGAGATCAATGGCAACAAGGTCAAGTACATGGTGCCCGAGCGTGCCGTGTTCGAGAAGATGGTGCAGGATGCCGGCATCGACGGTGACAAGCCCATCGTGATCGTGCCGGTGGGTTTGAGCCTGTCGGACGTGAATGACGGCATGCGCCTGTACTGGCAGTTCAAGCTCTACGGCGAAGACAAGGTCGCCATGCTCGACGGTGGCATGGCCGCCTGGCTGCAGGAAGGCCGCCCTTACGTGAAGGACGCGCTGGTGGCCAAGGTAGGCAACTGGAAGTCGGCCGCCGACCGCACGGCCCAGCTGTTCGCCGATTCGACCGACGTGGCCGCCATCGTCGAGAAGAAGAGCGCCCAGCTGATCGATGGTCGCGAGCTGCCCCAGTTCCATGGGCTGATGAAGCGTGACTACGTGTATGCCTACGGTCACATCGACGCCGCCAAGCCCCTGTCGCCGGACACCACCTACAAGAAGGACGGTTCGGCCATCAAGCTGCTGAGCGCCAACACCTACCGCGGCGTGCTTCAGGCCCAGGGCATCGACCCGGCCGCGCCGAGCGTGGTCTACTGCAACAGCGGCGCCCAGTCGAGCCTGCCGTGGTTCATCCTGTCGGAAGTGCTGGGCAACCAGAGCGCAAAGCAGTTCGACGGTTCGCTGCACCAGTGGACCCTCGAGAAGCGGCCACTGGTGGGCGCTGTGTCGTTGAACTGACCAACAAGCGTTCCCTGCGCCCATGCCAAGCCGGCATGCGCAGGGTCCTTGGTCACAGGGATTCGCCGGCTGACGCCGGCTCCCTGCCTAGATGGATGCGGCCGTTCAGACGATCGTCAGGTGCTCGGTGCCGTGGGCCAGATCCTGAGTCTTGGCACGCTGGCTGTTGAGCTTGATCTGCAAGCGCAGGTCGTTGACCGAGTCGGCGTTGCGCAGGGCATCCTCGTAGCTGATGATGTTCGCCTCGAACGCGTTGAACAGGGCCTGATCGAAGGTCTGCATGCCGATGTTGGTGCTCTTCTTCATGATCTCCTTGATCTCGGCCACCTCGCCCTTGAAGATCAGGTCAGAGATCAGGGGGGAGTTGAGCATCACTTCCACCGCGGCATAGCGGCCCTTGTTGTCCTGGCGAGGCACCAGGCGCTGGGAAATCAGGCCTCGCAGGTTCAGCGACAGGTCCATCAGCAACTGGGTCCGACGGTCCTCGGGGAAAAAGTTGATGATCCGGTCCAGGGCCTGGTTGGCGCTGTTGGCGTGCAGCGTGGCCAGACACAGGTGCCCGGTTTCCGCAAACTGGATCGCATGCTCCATGGTTTCGCGGTCCCGGATTTCGCCCATCAGGATCACATCGGGGGCCTGCCGCAAAGTGTTCTTCAGCGCCGCCTCCCAGCTGTCGGTGTCGATGCCGACCTCGCGCTGGGTGATCACGCAGTTCTTGTGCGGGTGCACGAACTCGACCGGATCCTCGATGGTGATGATGTGGCCGTGGGTGTTTTCGTTGCGCCAGTCGACCATCGCCGCCAGCGAGGTGGACTTGCCCGAGCCGGTCGCACCCACCAGGATGCACAGGCCGCGTTTGGTCAGGGCCACATCCTTGAGCACCTGCGGCAGGCCCAGGGTGTCGATGGTGGGCAGCACCGCAGGGATGGTCCGCAGCACCATGCCGATCTTGCCCTGCTGCACGAAGGCACTGACCCGGAAGCGTCCGATCGCGGGCGGCGAGATGGCGAAGTTGCACTCCTTGGTCCGCTCGAACTCGGCCGCCTGCTTGTCATTCATGATGGCACGCGCCAGGGCCAGGGTGTGCGTGCCGTTGAGCGGCTGGGGCGAGACCTTGACCACCTTGCCGTCCACCTTGATGGCCGGAGGGAAGTCGGCCGTCAGGAACAGGTCGCTGCCATTGCGGCTGAGCATCAGCTTGAGCAGGTCGTTGATGAATTTCGATGCCTGATCGCGTTCCATGATGACTTACCCCGGGAAGTTTTCTGGGATCTTGGCTTTGCTCCGTGCTTCAGCCGCGCTGATCACGTTGCGGCGCACCAGATCCGCCAGGTTCTGGTCCAGGGTCTGCATGCCCACGTTGTTGCCGGTCTGGATGGCCGAATACATCTGCGCCACCTTGGCCTCGCGAATGAGGTTGCGGATGGCGCTGGTGCCGATCATGATCTCGTGTGCCGCCACGCGGCCGCTGCCGTCCTTGAGCTTGCACAGAGTCTGCGAGATGACGGCCACCAGCGATTCCGACAGCATGGCGCGCACCATGTCCTTTTCCTCGGCCGGAAACACGTCGATGATCCGGTCGATGGTCTTGGCCGCGCTGGAAGTGTGCAGGGTGCCGAACACCAAGTGGCCGGTTTCGGCCGCGGTCATGGCCAGGCGGATGGTCTCCAGGTCACGCATTTCGCCCACCAGGATGGCGTCCGGGTCTTCCCGCAGGGCCGAGCGCAGGGCGTTGGCGAAGCTGAGGGTGTGCGGGCCGACCTCTCGCTGGTTGACCAGACACTTCTTCGATTCGTGCACGAATTCCACCGGGTCCTCGATGGTCAGGATGTGACCGTATTCCGATTCGTTGAGGTGGTTGACCATGCCCGCCAGGGTGGTGGACTTGCCCGAGCCGGTCGGCCCGGTCACCAGCACCAGGCCGCGTGGGCGCAGGGCCAGGTCGCCGAAGATCTTGGGCGCGTTGAGCTGCTCCAGCGTGAGGATCTTGCTGGGAATGGTCCGGAACACGGCGCCGGCACCGCGGTTCTGGTTGAAGGCGTTGACGCGAAAACGCGACAAACCCTCGATCTCGAAGGAGAAATCCACCTCCAGGAACTCTTCGTAGTGCTTGCGCTGCGCATCGTTCATGATGTCGTAGACCATCGCATGCACCGTCTTGTGGTCCAAGGCCTCCACGTTGATGCGGCGAACGTCGCCGTGCACCCGTATCATCGGCGGCAACCCGGCCGACAGGTGCAGATCGGAGGCCTTGTTCTTGACGCTGAACGCCAGCAGCTGGGTGATGTCCATCCCGAAATCCCATCCTCTGTTGGTGAAACGTTTTGATTATGACCACGATTGGTGCCAATCTCCAGCAAGTGCGTGCACGGATCACACAGGCGTGTGCTGCCAGCGGACGGGAGGCATCCGGTGTGGCGCTGCTGGCGGTGTCCAAGACCTTTGACGTCGACGCCGTGATCGAGGCGATGGAGGCCGGGCAGATGGCCTTTGGCGAGAACTACGTCCAGGAGGGGGTGGAGAAGATCCAGGCGCTGCGCGCGCTGCGACCGGGGCATGCGGTGAGCTGGCACTGCATCGGACCCTTGCAGAGCAACAAGACCAGGTTGGTGGCTGCTCACTTCGATTGGGTCCAGTCGGTGGACCGGCTCAAGATTGCCCAGCGCCTGTCCGAGCAGCGGCCCGATGGGCTGCCAGACCTTCAGGTTTGCCTGCAAGTCAATATCGATGGCGGGGCGAACAAATCGGGGGTGGCACCGCACGAGTTGCCGGCGTTGGCCGACGCCGTTCGGCAACTGCCCCGCCTGCAATTGCGGGGGCTCATGTGCATTCCCGAACCTTCGGATGACCCGGCCGAGCAGATGGCGGTGTTTGTGCGGGCGCGCGAGCTCTTTGACCAGCTGCGCGCCCGCGGCATGCCGCTGGATACCCTGTCGATGGGCATGAGCGATGACCTGGAGGCGGCGGTGGCGGCGGGTTCGACCCTGGTGCGTGTGGGGCGGGGCGTGTTCGGTCACCGGCCCCGGAAACCGGCGGCGTGACCGGCGCGCCGGTCACGCATCACTTCTTGCCGGGGGGCAGCGTGATCGGTTTGACATTGCCGCAATCGGCGCCGAGCCAGCGTCCGGTGCCCTCCATGGTGGTCGTGACCGGCTTGCCCCCCTCGGTGGTCTTGACCAGCATCTTCATGTCGTAGCCGGTGTCTCCACGAAAGACATAGGTGCCTTCGCCGGAAGAGGGCGGGTTCTTGCAGCTGAACGCCACTTTCATGGTGTTGCCGCTGCGGCTCTGAACCTTGGTCGTGCAGTCGCCCTCCTTCTGGACCGGGACCTCCTGCTGCGCGGCCATCTCCGGGGTGACGCAGACCTGCACGCTCATCCCGCCTCCCTGGCCGAGCTTGACGCCCTGGGCCGCCATCATCTGTTCCATCTGCTTGCGCTGCGCCGGCGGCATGCTGGCCAGTTGCTGCTGCATCTCGGCCATGGCCTTGTCCATCTCCGGGTTGCCGCCGACCTTCTGGTTGATCTCCCAGAGGCCGGGCTTGGTGGACTGGGCATGCGCGACAGACGACAGCAGGGCCATCAGCCCGAGGCTCAGCAGGCGAGAAGACAGACGCATCGAAAACTCCCATGGGGTTGATCAGGATGCCATTGTGCGTCCGGACGGGGGCACAGGATAGTGGCTGACCTGCTGTCCCACGCTTGACCGGAATTGCCCGGCCTTCACACAACAATCGGGCGCATGATCGAAATTCGCTCCCCCATGCAGGCCCACGTGGTTGAATGTGCCGTGTCCGCTGGCGATGCCGTCCGGACAGGCGACGTGCTGCTCATCGTTGAGGCGATGAAGATGGAGCACGAGTTGCGGGCGCCGTCGGACGGTGTGGTGATCCGCCTGGATTGTGTGGCCGGGGATGTCGTCCATGAGGGGGATCTGTTGCTGTGCCTGGCGGAAGGCAATGCGGCTTCATCGCCGACGCCGGCGGTCGGCGTGGTCGCCGCACCGGCAGGCGAACGGGCCGATCTCAGGCGGCTGCGGGATCGGGAGCGCTATCTGGCCGACGAGGCCCGCCCCCAGGCGGTGGCCCGGCGCCACGCCATGGGCATGCGCACGGCCCGGGAGAACATTGCCGATCTGTGCGA
>JAJPEW010000128.1 GCA_021166755.1 Hydrogenophaga sp.
GTCGCTGATCGTGGGCGTCGAGAAGGGTGAGGGCCGAAAGGTCGGTCTGGAGGAGCTGGTGTTCGCCGATGGGCGCGAGAAGGTGTACCTCGGACACGACTCCGCGGCGCTGATGCTGGTGGCCCAGATCCGCGACGAGGCGCACCGCTTCGCCATCACAGGCATGCGCGCCCAGCGGGCCAGGGTGCGCACCGGGGGCAGCAGGCTCGAAGACATTCCAGGCGTCGGCCCCAAGAAGCGCGCGCGCCTGCTCCAGCGCTTTGGCGGCGTGCGTGGCGTGGCCTCGGCCAGTGTCGAGGATCTGGCCACCGTGGAAGGCATTTCCGCAGAACTCGCCGACACCATCTACCGTGCACTGCACTGAGCCCCCGCGCTCCGCCGCTGCGCGGGTCGCTGCCCCCCGAGGGGGCTGATCCGGCTTCGGGCGGCCCGGTGCCGGATCAACATTTCTGCAGCCACGCTACCCCATAATGTCGCCATGTTCTTCAACCTTCCCACCCTGCTGACCTGGGCGCGCATCGTCGCCATTCCCCTGATCATCGGGGTCTTCTACTGGGAGGGCATGAGCGTCGCCCAGCAGAACCTGATCGCGACCGTGCTGTTCGTGGTGTTTGCGCTGACCGACTGGGCCGACGGCTACCTGGCGCGCAAGCTGAACCAGACCTCGGCCTTTGGCGCCTTCCTTGATCCGGTGGCCGACAAGTTCCTGGTGTGCGCCAGTCTGCTGGTGCTGGTGCACCTGGACCGTGCCAACGTGTTCGTGGCCCTGATCATCATCGGGCGCGAGATCGCGATATCGTCCTTGCGGGAGTGGATGGCCATCATCGGCGCCACCAAGAGTGTCGCGGTCCACATGATCGGCAAGATCAAGACCTCGGTCCAGATGGCGGCGATTCCTTTTCTGCTGTTCAATGGACAGCTGTTTGGCGTGATCGACACGCACCTGTGGGGGACCTGGCTGATCTGGGCCTCGGCCGTGCTGACGATCTGGTCGATGGTCTACTACCTGCAGAAGGCCCTGCCCGAGATCCGCGCCCGTTCGCGATGAATGCGCCTGTGCCTGCGGGCGACAACCACTGGATCCGGGCCATGCCCTGGGTGTTCGTGCTGATCTGGAGCACCGGCTTCATCGTGGCGCGCTATGGCATGCCGCATTCGCCGCCGATGTCCTTTCTGGCGGTTCGCTACACCTTGTCCATCCTGTGCTTCCTGCCGTGGATCTGGCTGGCCGGCGTGCGCTGGCCCACCAGCCGCCAGCAGTTCCTGCACCTGTCCATCACCGGCATCCTCATGCACGCCGGTTACCTGGGCGGTGTGTGGGCCGCCGTCAAGGCGGGCATGGGCTCGGGCTTGTCCTCGCTGATCGTCGGTCTGCAACCGGTGCTCACTGCCATCTGGCTCAGCAGCATGGGTGGCGCCGGTCAGCAGCCCAGCCGGCGCCAATGGGTCGGACTGGTCCTGGGTTTTGCCGGTCTGGTGCTGGTGGTGTCGCGCAAGTTCACCGATGGCGGCCCCGGCGACACCGCGACCTGGACAAACCTGTCGTTTGCGGTGATGGCACTGTTCTCGATCACCATCGGTACGCTCTATCAGAAGCGTTACGTTCAGCCTTGCGATGTGCGCACGGCGAACGCCGTGCAGCTCTCTGCCGCCCTGCTGGTGACCCTGCCACTGGCCCTGATGGAGGCCGAGTCCATGCGCTGGAATGCCGAACTGGCGGGCGCCATGGCCTGGTCGGTGCTGGGGCTGACGCTGGGAGGGAGTTCGTTGCTGTACATGCTCATCCAGCGTGGCGCGGCTGCGTCGGTCACCAGCCTGATGTACCTGGTGCCGCCTTGCACCGCGCTCATTGCCTGGGTCCTGTTTGCGGAGCCCATCACCGTCACCACCGTGGCGGGCACGGCCCTCACGGCTTTCGGCGTGAGCCTGGTCGTGCGCCCGCCGCGCTGACCGGTCGCCAGGGTTCGGCGCGAAAGCGCTCGGCCAGGAACTCCACCATCAATCGGATCCGTCGGGGTATCTGTGGCCGGTAGGGTGCCAGCCAGTGGATGTCCGCATCCGGCATGGACCAGTCGGGCAGCACCTGAATGAGCTTGCCCTGCGAGAGCAGCGGCGCCACATCCCAGAGGCTGCGCAGCATGATGCCTTTGCCCGCCAGGCACCAGTCACGCACCACTTCGCCGGCATTGCTGGACAAGGGGCCACGCACCGGCACATGCCTTGGTTGACCGCCTGCCTGCCGCAAGTGCCAGTGATCCACCCGCTGGCCCGGTTCCAGGTTCTCCCTCACGACCAGACAGTCGTGCTGGGTCAGGTCCTGCGGGTCCGCGGGCATTCCGCGCCGGCGAAGATACCCGGGCGACGCCACCATCACCCGCTGGTTGCGGGCCAGACGTCGCGATGTCCATTCCGCCTGTCGTGTGGGGGGAGCATGCCAGAGCCAGATGGCGCCGTCGTAACCGTCGACCGCCAGGTCAGGCAACTGTTCTGTCAGGTGCAACTGGATGCTGACCGCGGGATACAAGGCCTGGAAGTCGGCCAGGGCGGGGGCGACCCAATGCCGGCCAAACCCGAAGGTAGCCACCAGGCGAATGGGGCCGGAGGGCGCCGAGCGGCGTTCCCGCATCTCGGACTCGGCCGCGTCAAAACCCTGCAGCAGCACGCGGGCATGGTCACACAGGGACTCTCCCTCCGCCGTGGCTGTCACGCGTCGGGTGCTGCGTTGAAACAGCCTCACACCCAGTTGCGCCTCCAGTGCCGCCAGTCGCCGGGTCACCCCGGGGGGCGTCAGACCCAGGGTACGGGCGGCGCCGGCCAGGCTGCCCTGCTGCCGGATGGCGGTCACCAGTTCCAGATCCAGTCGGTCCATTATTGATTTTCAGGCAACGATCAATTGCAGGATTATTTCACTGGAAGAGCTTAAGCTGGAGGCCATCCAACATCCACACCAACGGAGCGCATCCATGAGCCAGCCCCATCGCATTGCCGTCATCGCCGGCGACGGCATCGGAACCGAAGTCATGCCCGAAGGTATCCGCGTCCTGGAGGCCGCCGCCCGGCGCTTCGGGATCGGTCTGCAGTTTGACCACTTCGACTTCTCCAGCTCCGACTACTACGAGAAGCACGGAAAGATGCTGCCGGACGACTGGAAGGCGCAGATCGGTGGGCACGATGCCATCTATTTCGGCGCCGTGGGCTGGCCGGACAAGGTGCCGGACCACATCTCGCTGTGGGGCTCTCTGCTCATGTTCCGGCGCGAATTCGACCAGTACGTGAACCTCCGTCCCGCACGGCTGATGCCCGGCGTGACTGCCCCGGTGGTTCGCCGAGACGGCAGTCCGCGTCAGCCCGGCGAGATCGACATGATCATCGTTCGCGAGAACACCGAAGGCGAATACAGCAGCATCGGCGGGCGCATGTATGCCGGGACCGAGCGCGAGATCGTGATGCAGGAGACGGTGATGTCCCGCCACGGTGTCGACCGCGTGCTGCGCTATGCCTTCGAGGTGGCGCGCTCACGTCCGAAGAAGCACCTGACCAGTGCCACCAAAAGCAACGGCATCGCCATCACCATGCCGTACTGGGACGAGCGGGTCGAGGCGATGGCCAGGGAGTACCCGGACGTGAAGGTCGACAAGTTCCACATCGATATCCTGACGGCGCATTTCGTGCAGCGTCCGGATTTCTTCGACGTGGTGGTGGGCAGCAACCTGTTCGGGGACATCCTGTCGGACCTCGGGCCGGCATGCACAGGCACCATCGGCATTGCGCCCAGCGCCAACCTCAACCCGGATCGACGGTTCCCGTCGCTGTTCGAGCCGGTGCATGGTTCGGCGCCCGACATCGCGGGCAAGGGCATTGCCAACCCGATCGGGCAGATCTGGTGCGGGGCCATGATGCTGGATTTCCTGGGCCATCGTCAGGCACACGATGCCATCCTGGGTGCCATCGAGTCGGTGCTGGAGCCGGGCAGCCAGGCGCCTCGCACACCTGACCTGGGGGGCACGGCCAGCACGACCGAACTGGGGCAGGCCATCGCCGATGCGGTGGCGCAACGCTGATCGTCACAACCTTGACGCGAAGCTTACGCAAGGACGCGGTGTGGCCGCCTTCGCGGTCAGTGAAAACGTCTAGAATCACGCCTCCCGAGACGGCGGCGACCGCTCATGGGGCTCGCATGTATTGACAGTCCGTCGAGGGCATGGGTCTAATCAGACAGCGCCTGCAGGATTGCGATTCATGCGGTGCCCAGCATGACATTCATGCCGGGTCGATGCCTACCCGGCACCGGCCCTTCTTCGGTCCAACCGGTACTCCAACACTTCATGAGGGGCTATTTGTGAACAAAACAGAACTCGTCGAACACATCGCCAAGAATGCCGACATTTCCAAGGCGGCCGCTACCCGCGCCCTGGACTCGACCATCGCCGCCATCCGCACCACGCTCAAGAAAGGCGGCACCGTGTCGCTGGTGGGCTTCGGTTCCTTTGCGGTGACCAAGCGCCCGGCACGCAAGGGTCGCAATCCCCGCACCGGCGAAGAGATTAAAATCAAGTCTGCTAAAGTGCCGAAGTTCCGCCCGGGCAAGGCACTCAAGGATGCGCTGAACTGATCAGCCATCTGCAAGTTAACGGTGGGGTGCTTAGCTCAGTCGGTAGAGCGGCGCCCTTACAAGGCGTAGGTCGGCGGTTCGACCCCGTCAGCACCCACCAAGGCACAAAAGGCGAACACGGGTTCGCCTTTTTTGTTGTATTTCCGGGCATCGGGCCCGCAGCGGTCATCAGTCCCTTCTGTCAGTAGCAGGATATTCACGGCATGTTCGAGTCCATTCGCAATCACAAGAAGTTCTTCATGGGCTTCCTGCTGATTCTCATCATCCCGTCCTTCGTGCTGTTCGGCATCGAGGGGTACACCCGGTTCAACGAGCAGACCGAGCCGGTGGCCACGGTGGACGGGCATGACATCACCAAGGCCGAGTGGGAGCAGGCCCATCAGGCCGAGGTCCAGCGCCGACAGCAGGAGTTGCCCGGTGTCGATGTGAAACTGTTCGACACCGAGCAGGCCCGCTACGCCACCCTGGAGCAGCTGGTGCGTGACCGAGTGGTGACGCTGGCCGTGGACAAGCAGCATCTCTACACCAGTGACCAGAAGCTCGCGCGTGAACTTCAGCGCAACGAGATGATTGCCTCCCTTCGCCGCCCTGATGGCACGCTGGACGTCGATGCCTATCGGCAACTGGTGGGCGCTCAGGGCATGACGCCCGAAATGTTCGAAGCGCAGGTGCGTGCCGACCTGTCGCGCCAGCAACTGGTCGCGGGCCTGGCGGGTACGGCGTTCTCTCCCAAGGCGGTGGCCGACCGTGCCCTCAATGCCTTCTTCCAGCGTCGCGATGTGCGCGTGCGCCAGTTCAAGGCGGCCGACTTTGTGAACAAGGTCAATCCCACCGACGCCGACATCGAAGCCTTCTACACGGCCAACACCGCCATGTTCCAGGCACCCGAGCAGGTGGACGTGGAATACCTCGTGCTGGATGCGGCGGCGATTGCCAAGGACATCACGCTCAATGAAGCCGATCTGCGCAAGTACTACGACGAGAACGCCGCCCGGCTGGCCGGTCCCGAGGAGCGGCGGGCCAGTCACATCCTGCTGACCTTCGAAGCGGGCGCGTCGCAGGCCGACAAGGACAAGGTCAAGGCCAAGGCACAGTCGGTCCTGGAGCAGGTCCGCAAGAATCCCGCCGGGTTTGCCGACATCGCCAAGACCGAATCGCAGGATCCCGGTTCGGCCTCGCGTGGGGGTGATCTGGACTTCTTTGGCCGGGGCGCCATGGTCAAGCCGTTCGAAGAAGCCGTGTTCGCCATGAAGAAGGGCGACATCTCCGACCTCGTGGAAAGCGAATTTGGCTTTCACATCATCCAGCTGACCGATGTCCGCGCACCCAAGACCAAGAGCTTCGAAGAGCTGAGGGCATCCCTGGAAGCCGATCTCAAGAAGCAGCAGGCGCAGAAGCTGTTCAGCGAGAAGGCCGAAGCCTTCAGCAACATGGTCTACGAGCAGTCGGATAGCCTCAAGCCCGCCGCTGACGAGTTCAAGCTGACCTTGCGCACGGCCCAGGGCCTGACCCGCCAGGTGGGTCCGGATGCGGGAGTGCTGGCCAACCCCAGGGTCATCGAGGCGCTGTTCTCGGCCGAATCGGTCGAGAAGAAACGCAGCACCGAGGCCATCGAGCTGGGCAACAACCAGCTGCTGTCGGCCCGGGTGGTCAACCATCAGCCTGCCCGGACCATGCCCCTGGCCGAGGTCCGTGACACGGTCCGCGCACGCCTGGTGGCCCAGCGCTCGGCCGAACTGGCCCGTGAGGAGGGTGCCCGTCAACTCGATGCCATGCGCCAGGCCGCCGATGACAAGGCCATGGGGGCGGTGCAAACGGTCTCCCGTGACAAGGATGCCGGCCTGCCCGCCGCGGTGCTTGATGCGGCACTCAGCGCCGACCCGCGACAACTGCCTGCCTGGGTGGGCGTCACGCTGGGTGACCAGGGCTATGCCCTGGTGAAGGTGGAGAAGATTCTTGAGCGCGAGGCACGCGAGCCGCAGGCGCTGGCGGAGGAAATGCGCCAGTACAACCAGTGGTGGGCCGCTGCGGAGGCGCAGGCCTATTACGACTGGCTCAAGCAGCGTTTCAAGGTCAAGATGCTGGTGCCCGCCCCCAAATGAGGTTCCGGTACGGAGTCTGGTGAAAAGGCCAGACTTCGCGCTATAATGCAAGGCTCACGGTGGCTGTAGCTCAGTTGGTAGAGTCCAGGATTGTGATTCCTGTTGTCGTGGGTTCGAGTCCCATCAGCCACCCCAGATAGATGCAAAGCCCGGTCTCGCACCGGGCTTTGTCGTTTCTGGCCGGACCCGGTCTGTCGTCCTAGCGAACGGGGCCCTCCAGTTGTTCGCTCAGTTCGACGCAAAGACGGGCGGCTTCGTCGAAGTCCATCTGTTCAATGGCCGCCAGCAAGGGCACCAGTGCCGGCTGCTCGCCGGTGTGGGACTCCAGCGGCGTACTCACCTCGAAGACGGCCATGTCAGAGGCGAGCAGCAAGGGGTGTAGCGCCGCCAGGAGACGCCCGACTTCGCTTGGGTTGCCTGCTGCAGTCGCTGGCGCTGGTGGTTCAGCCGGTCCTGGCGTCAAGGCCACTTGCGCAGGGCGGGTCTCGGTCTGGATCAGTCGCTCGATGTCATCGAGCAACTGCCGCAGCGGTCCGGCGATGTCCATTGAAGCGGGATCGATCGGGTTCTTGCACAGCATTTCCAGTCGTGCGGCCTCTTGGGCCTGATCCGGCATGCCCAGGGTGCCGGTGGCTCCCTTGAGGCTGTGCAACTCGCGGGCAAGCTGGCCCCGCCGGCTGGGCTCCGTCGACGCTTCGATTCGCTGGCGCGTCGTCGGCCAGTCATGGGCAAAGCGCGCGATCATCCGGTCCAGGAAAGCCGCGTCCCCACCCAGTCGGGCAATGGCCTGAGCGCGGGCATCGTCCTGCCGGTTCGTGGCCTGGCTGCCGGGCGCCGGCGCATGGTGCCCGGTGACCTGGCAGATCAGGCGCGAGAGCTCATGAATGTCGAACGGCTTGCCGACGTGTTCGACCATGCCGGCCGCCAGACAGGCCTGCCGGTCGCTGCCCATCGCGTTGGCGGTCATGGCGATGATGGGAGGGCATTGGTCGCCCATGCGGGCCAGCAGTTCACGGGTGGCGGTCAGACCATCCATGAACGGCATCTGCATGTCCATCAGCACCAGATCGAAGCGCTGGGGTTGGGGCGGGGAGTCGAAGGCATCGATGGCTTGCAGGCCATCGTCGGCCAATGCCACCTCTGCACCCTCGGCCTGCAGCAGTTCCTGGGCAATCTGCTGGTTCAGCCGGTTGTCTTCAGCGACCAGGATCTTCAGGCCCAGAAGAGGGCGTGGTCTCTCCATAAGGTTGTCACGCGCGCTGGTCACCGAGGGACGGGGCGGCCCCTCGGTCTTGAGCAGCTGCTCGACCGTTTCCTTCAGTTCCCTGGGGGTGAACGGCTTGGACAGCAAGGCGTCCGGACCTTCTATCAAGGCGTGTTCGCCGCTGAGCTGTTCTCGGTCGAGGGCGCTGACCAATGCCACGATGCGCAGGTGTGCCAGCTCCCGCGTGGCCCGCAACCGGCGGAGCAGTTCACCGCCTGGCATGTCGGGCAGAGTCCAGTCCAGCAGGACCAGATCGGGGACCATGGCGCGATTTCCGTCGCCGTCGATGGAGACGCTCGCCAGGGCCTGTTCGGCGTTGTCCGCCGTTTCGATCTTCCACCCTTGGGCACTGGCCGTCCGGCCGATCACGCTCATGGTGTGCGGGTTCTCTTCGACGATCAGGATGCGTGGTGGGGGCTGCCGGACGGTGGCGGGTGGTCGGCTTTGGGGCATCGGCGCCAGGGGAAGGCCGAGTTCAAACCAGAATCGGCTTCCCTGGCCGGAGCGGCTTTCCAGGTGGATCTGGCCGCCCATCAGGGCCAGCAACTGGCGGGTGATGGCCAGGCCCAGTCCACTGCCACCAAATCGCCGGGCCGTGGAGGCCTCAGCCTGGGTGAAACCGTCGAAGATCCGCTCCTGATGTTCCGCGGCAATGCCGATGCCGGTGTCCTGAACCTCGAAGCGCAGCCGGGTGTGCCATCTGTCGGTGGACAACTGCGTGACCTTGAGCACCACCTCGCCCTGCGGGGTGAATTTCACCGCATTGCTGCCCAGGTTCAGCAGCACCTGCTGCAAGCGCAGCTCATCAGCGACCACCCATTCCGGCAGGTCATGGTCGATGTCGTAGATCAGCTCGACCGGCTTGTCACCGGCAGATACCGTGAGCAGGTGGGACAGGTTGCGCAGCAGGTTCTCCAGGCGCATGGGTTGCGGATCGAGTTCGAGCTTGCCGGCTTCGATCTTGGAGTAGTCAAGGATGTCGTTGATGATGCCCAGCAGCGAGCGCGCCGCGCCTTCGGCCTTGCTGGCGTAGTCGGCCTGCCTGGGCGACAGGGGTGTCTTGCCCAGCAGCGCCAGCATGCCCCGGATCGCATTCATGGGCGTGCGGATTTCGTGGCTCATGGTGGCCAGGAATTCGCTCTTGGATCGCGACGCACTCAGGGCCGCCTCACGCGCCTGAACCAGCTCGGTGATGTCGATGCGGAAGCCGACGGTGTAGCCGTCAGGCGTGCGTCGCTCGGCGATGCGCAGGATGCGCCCGTCATCGAGGGGCTGGATGAAGTCCGAGCTCTCCTTGTGGCGCAGGGCCAGGCGTTCGGCCACCCATTCTTCTTCACGCCCAACGGCTTGAGGGTATTGACCGGTGCGGGCACCGTGACGAATGAGGTCTTCGAAGGCTACGCCAGGCCGGATGATCTCCTCGCTGTGCTGGTAGACCTGTCGATACTTCTCGTTGCAGTAGACCAGCCGATCTTGGGGGTCGTAGAGAGAGAAGGCCTCGTTGAGGGCACCGATCGCCTCTTTCAGGATGCGCTCGTTCTTCTCAGCCTCCTGCTGGGCTTGCCTTCTGGCACTGATGTCCATGAAGGTGATCACATGTCCCCCATCCGGCATGCTGCCGCCGCGAATCTCCACCCAGGTGCCATCGGGTCGTTTGCGCTCGATGACCTGGCCGTTCAACACCTTCTGCAGATTGCGGTGACCTCGCTGAAGGAGCACCTCGATGTCGCCTTCGCCGTACTCGCCCTGACGTGCCCCGTAGCTGACGATGTCATCGAGTGTCACCCTGCCAGTGAGCAGCATTTCCGAGGGCAGATCCATGAGGCGGGTGAATTCGTCGTTCCAGAGGGTGACAGTCCTCTCGGCATCCACCGCGCACAGACCGCAAGGCAGGTTGTGCAGCACCGCCTGCAGTTGCGCCCCGCGGCGCTGAAGCTCCTGACGCAACTCGATCCATGAGGTCACATCCTGCACCGCACCAATCAGCTGGATCGTGCGACCGCCCTCGCGCTGGGCCTCTCCGACCATGCGGACCCAGCGGTGGACGCCCCCCTGTGGCGCCATGGGCAACTCAAGGTCAAAGGGAACGCCCTCAATGATGCAGCGGCGAATGGCGGCTGTGAGCATCTCCCGTTCCTCGGGCGGGTAGACGCCCAGCGCCTCTTCGGTGCTGGGTCGGTGACCCTCGGGCACGCCGTGAATGCGGCAGGTGTGGGCCGACCACTCCAGCGTGTCGCTCTGGACATCAAGCGACCAGCCGCCCAGGCCCGCCACCCGGCCTGCGTTGTCCAGAAACGCCCGGCTCTCGTGCAGCCTGGCCTCCTGCCGGCGCTGCTCGGTCACGTCCTGACAGATGCCGATCACCTTGATCTCGTTGTCATGCCGAACATCACCGAGTACCCGCGCCATGTTGCGCAGGATCCGCTGCTCGCCACCGGGCAGGCGTACGCGGTACTCCGAGGCGTAGTCCTGCCCGGTGTTGAAGGTATTGACCAGCCCCTGCCGGGCCTGCTTGAGGTCCTCCGGGTCGACGTGCCTTCGCCAGTGCGCCTTGACGGTGGCTGAATCCGCCGGACCGGTCAGGCCATGCAGGCGGCACATCTGTTCGTCCCATTGGGTCTCCGTCCCAGGCAGCTGGATCTCCCAGACGCCGATGCCGGCACTCTCTGCGGCCAGACGGAATCGCTTGCTGACCATCTGGCGTTCGAGCTGGACCAGCTTGCTCTGGTGGATGTCCTGCTGCGTGCCAGCGATCCACAGCGGGCGACCGTCCTCATGGCGCTCACTCACCTTGCCACGTGCCAGGATCCAGACCCAGTGGCCTTGACGGTGCCGGATCCTCATTTCCGCCTCGTACATGGCCGACTCGCCATTGAGGTGTCTCTCCAGGGCCACCATGGCTTGGGTCAGGTCGTCGGGGTGAACGCGTTCAGACCAGGTGGCGATGGTGGTCTTCCCGAAGCTGGCCAGGTCCTCGCCCACCATCGCGGCGCCCCGCTGGTCAAACTCGGTCTCGCCCGTGTCCACATTCCAGCGCCAGGTGGCCACGCCAGTGCCTTCCATGATCTGGTGGAGCCGCTCGCGCTCCTGGTGCAAGGCCAGCTCGGCTTCCTTGCGCCGCGTGATGTCGGATTCGATCGCCATGAAGCCGGACAGGCTGCCATCGCTGCCCCACATCGGCTGAATCTCGATGGCCAGCCAGTAGCGGCGGCCGTGCTTGCCACGGTTGAGCAGTTCACCCTGGAAGGGCTGCCTGGCGTCCAGAGCTCGCCGCAGCCGCTTGAGTTCCTGTTGGTCCGTTTCGGGACACTGGAGCATGCTGCCCGGCGAACGCCCACGGACCTCCTGCAACCGGTAGCCGGTGATGCGCTCGAAGCCATCGTTCACCCAGGTGACCCGACCATGGGGGTCGGCGATGATCACGGCGTTGGAGGTGCGTTTGGCCACCAGGCTCAGGCGTTCGATCTCGGCGGCCATGGCCCGGGAGGCCTGTTGGTCCCTCAGGTCCCGGATGAACAGCGTCCAGCCGTCGGACGTTCCTCCGGGGGACATGTGGGGTGTCTGGGTGATGCTGACCGGCACCTGTGTGCCGTCCGGACGGATCAGGACGGTGTCGCTGACCATTCGCCCGGTCGGACTATGGGTGGTCACGGCTTTGCGCAGCTCATGCTCTGTCAAACCCAGGGCTGACAGCGGCTGTCCGATCAGCTCAGCTTCATCCCGGCCAGCAATCGTCAGTGCGGCCGCATTGCAGAACCGGATGTGCCCGACGGCATCGAGAGAAACCATGCCATCCCGGGTGTCGACCAGCAAGGCCGATGCCCGACGCTCGGTCCGCATCGCCCGGGCAGCCTCCAGGGCATGGGTGGCGGCGGTGGCCAGGTGGGTCAGTGCCTCCCGCTGGGGCGCCGTCAGGCTGCGAGGCTGGCGGTTGATCACGCAGAGGGTGCCGACGGCCTCGCCGCTGGACAACCTCAGCGGCACACCCGCGTACAGGCGGATGTGAGGCTCACCCAGCACCAGCGGGTTGTCGGCAAACCGCGGGTCCAGGGTGGCATCGGGGATTTCCAGCAGACCATCCTCCAGGATGGCGTGGGCGCAGAACGCCACATCCCGGTGGGTTTCGCACACCCCTGGCAGACCATGCGAGGCCTTGAACCATTGGCGCTGCTCATCGACCAGGCTGATCAGCGCGATGTCGGTGTCGCAGCAGGCAGCCGCAGCACCCACCAGGGCATCAAACGCGGCCTCGGCGGGGGTATCCAGCACCTCCAGGGCGCGCAGCGCGGCCAGACGCCGTTCTTCATCGGGAGGGAGGGGGGCGATCTGC
>JAJPEW010000142.1 GCA_021166755.1 Hydrogenophaga sp.
GGCGCAACTTGCTCAATGTGCTCACGTTGATCACTCCTGACCCCACTGCTGAAAAAAGCAGCAGGGTATGTGAATAACGTGGCTCAATATTGGACGTGACAACCGACCTTTACTGGCTCAGTTTTGCTCGTGATTCAACAAACCGGATCATTTGGGTCGCAAGACCCTGCGGTCAACCGTCAGCCCGCCACCTTTGGCAGCCCCTCCCGGGGAATGGGCGTGGGCCGGCCTTCGTCGTCGATGGCGACGTAGGTCAGGCTGGCTTCGGTCACCTTGACGTACTGGCCCTGGGCCTTGAAGCGTTCGGCAAAGACTTCCACCTGCACCGTGATGGAGGTGTTGCCGATGCGGGTGACGTGGGAATAGAAGCTCAGGATGTCGCCCACGCGCACGGGCTGCTTGAACACGAACTGGTTGACCGCCACCGTGGCCATGCGGCCGCGCACGTAGCGCGCGGGCAGCACGGCGCCGGCTAGGTCGACCTGGGCCATGACCCAGCCGCCGAAGATGTCGCCGTTGCCGTTGGTGTCGGCCGGCATGGGGATGACCTTGAGGACGAGTTCCCGGCCTTCTGGCAGGGGTGTCTGGGGGCGGGGGCTTGATTCGTCGGACATGGGCACAATCTCTCTCATTGGGTCTATTGTGCGGCACCCGCCGCACAGGTCCCCACCCGCACACCCCCCACGCCCTTCCGCCCGTCTGATGCGCCGCGCCAGTTCATCCCCCACCCTGCCCCTGAACGATGCCCCACCGGGCCAGCCGGCCCAGCCCCGGTCAGACTGGGCCACGCTGCGCCGCCTGCTGCCCTACCTGTGGCAATACAAGTGGCGGGTGATGCTGGCGCTGGGCTTCATGGTGGCAGCCAAGCTGGCCAATGTGGGCGTGCCGGTGCTGCTCAAGGAACTGGTGGACGCCATGACGATTCCGCCCGGCAGCGCGCAGGCGCTGCTGGTGGTGCCAGTGGCGCTGCTGCTGGCCTATGGCCTGCTGCGCCTGTCCACCAGCCTGTTCACCGAACTGCGCGAACTGGTGTTTGCCAAGGCCACCGAGGGCGCCACGCGCAGCATTGCGTTGCAGGTGTTCGGCCACCTGCACAGCCTGAGCCTGCGCTTTCACCTGGAGCGCCAGACCGGCGGCATGACGCGCGACATCGAGCGCGGTACGCGCGGGGTGCAGTCGCTGATTTCATATTCGCTCTACAGCATCTTTCCGACGCTGATCGAAGTGACGCTGGTGCTGACCCTGCTGGGCACCAAGTTCGACATGGGCTATGTGTGGATCACGCTGGCGGCGCTGGTGCTGTACGTGTACTTCACGGTGACGGTGACCGAGTGGCGCACCAAGTTCCGGCGCGAGATGAACGAACTGGAGTCCAGCAGCCAGACACGGGCGGTGGATTCGCTGCTGAACTACGAAACGGTCAAGTACTTCAACAACGAGGCGTTCGAGGCGCGGCGCTACGACGAGGCGCTGGAGAAGCTGCGCAAGGCCCGCCTGAAGAGCCAGAGCACGCTGTCCATGCTCAACACCGGACAGCAGCTGGTGATTGCGGTGGCGCTGGTGGCCATGCTCTGGCGCGCCACCCAGGGCGTGGCCGACGGCAGCATGACGCTGGGCGATCTGGTCATGGTCAATGCCTTCATGATCCAGCTGTACATCCCGCTGGGCTTCCTGGGCGTGCTGTACCGCGAGATCAAGCAGAGCCTGACCGATCTGGACAAGATGTTCACCCTGCTGGAAAAGGAGCGCGAGATTGCCGATGCGCCGGGCGCCCCGCCCCTGCAGCTGGACGGCCCGCCCACGGTGCGCTTTGAAGATGTGCGCTTTGCCTACGAGCCGGCCCGGCAGATCCTGCACGGCATCAGCTTTGAGATCCCGGCCGGCAAGACGGTGGCGGTGGTGGGGCCGTCAGGCTCTGGCAAGAGCACGCTGGCGCGGCTGCTCTACCGCTTCTACGACATCGGCTCAGGCGCCATCCGCATCAACGGCCAGGACATCCGCCACGTGACACAGGGCAGCGTGCGCCAGGCCATCGGCATCGTGCCGCAGGACACGGTGCTGTTCAACGACAGCATCGAATACAACATCCTGTACGGCCGGCCGGACGCCGGTCATGAGGCGGCGGTAGCGGCGGCGCGGGCGGCCCACATCCACGACTTCATCGAGCGGCTGCCGCAGGGCTATGCCACGGTGGTGGGTGAACGGGGGCTTAAGCTCTCGGGCGGCGAGAAGCAGCGCGTGGCCATTGCGCGCACGCTGCTGAAGAACCCGCCCATCCTGATTTTTGACGAGGCGACGTCGGCGCTGGATTCGGCCAATGAGCGCGCCATTCAGGCCGAGCTGCGCAGCGCGGCGCGCAACAAGACGGCGCTGGTCATTGCCCACCGGCTGTCCACCGTGGTGGACGCGCACGAGATCATCGTGCTGGAGCACGGCCACATTGTGGAGCGTGGCACCCACGCCCAGCTGCTCGCCCAGGGCGGGGTCTACGCCGGCATGTGGGCCCTGCAGCAGAGCGGGGCCGACACCGCGGCCGGGTCGCCCCCGGCATCGGCCGCCGGGGCCACCGCCTGAGGGTGGTCAGGCCACCTTGCCGCTCAGGCCGTCCACAGCCTGGAACAGGGCCTGGCGTGCCTGCGACACGATCTGGCCACGCCAGGTGTCGGTGTCGGTGTAGAAGGCCTTGAGCAGGCGCTGCTTGATGGCGGTCTGCAGTTCGGCCGGCGCCTGCGGGTGCAGGTGCAGCCAGTGGTCGCCACGCAGGGCGGCAATCACTTCGGGAATCGGCTCGGTGCCGTACTCCAGCGCCATGCCGGTGTATTCGGCCTGCGGGCATTCCTCGTAGGCCGAGATCCACATCAGCCCGGTCAGCAGGGCCGAGGTCGAGCTGCCGTCGTAGATGGAGGTGATGGGCGTCTGGCCGTTGCCACCCCACCAGGCGCGGGCGCGCTGCAGGGCCGCCGCGTCGTCACGGCAGGCGAAGATGCGCTCGCCCAGGCCGCTGGGCCCCAGACCGGTGTGCAGGTCGATCCAGCCCAGGCGCTGCGCCCGGCTGCCGTAGGTGCGCAGCACCTCGCGCAGGGTGCGGTTGCTCCAGGTCGGGGCTGTGCCGCCAAAGAACATACCGTCGTTGAACTGGTGCTGGCCCTGCGTGACGGCGGACTGGAAGGCCGGCATGCCATGGCGGGCGATCCAGTCGGCAATGGCGGCGTCGTTTTCGGCGGTGGGCGGCCACTCGGCGGGCAGCAGCAGCGGGTGCAGGGCCGCGTAGGCGGCATTGACTGGCAAGGGCTGGCTGAAATCCTGGAAGTTGCGGTTGAGGTCAATGTTCTCGTTGGTGACCCGGCGCAGGTGCGAGAAGCCGTAGGGGTTGAGCGCGTGGATGTAGAGCACGGCCACGCCGGCCTGGCGCGCATGCTCTCGCCACGGTTCGTCGTGGGTGGCGTGCACCTGGACACCGGAACCGCAGAAGCCTTCGGCGCCATGGCAGGCGCTGCTGACGATCAGCAGGGCCTGGGCGTCGGCCGGGCCGTCCAGCGCCACGTCCATGGCCAGGGTCTCGCCCTCACGACCCTTGAGCGGGTGCTCATAGCTGCGGATGGCCATGCCGGCCGCTGCCGCGCCTTACAGGAATTTGACGCGGTCGCGGGCATAGCTGGGAGAAAAAGCCTCGTTGATGCCGATCATGCGGCGCCCCCGGGCTAGGCCTGGGCGAACCAGTCTTCGACCAGCCGCACCCAGAAGGTGGCGCCCAGGGGGATCAGGTCATCGTTGAAGTCGTAGTGGGGGTTGTGCAGGGTGCAGGGGCCAGCATCGTGGCCACCGCCCTCATAGCTGCCGCGGTGCGCGCCGTCACCATTGCCGATGAACAGGTAGCAGCCGGGCTTTTCCTGCAGCATGTAGGCAAAGTCCTCGGCGCCCATGGTCGGCTCCTGGTTCAGCACACCTTCGGGGCCGACGATGTCCTGGAGCACGCGGCGGGCAAACGCGGTTTCGGCCGCGTGGTTGACCGTGGGCGGGTAGTTGCGCTTGAACTTGAAGTCGACCGTGGCGCCGAAGGCTGCGGCCGTGTGCTGGGCAATCTCCTGCATGCGGCGCTCGATCAGGTCCAGCACCTCGTAGGTGAAGGTGCGCACGGTGCCCTGGATCTCGCAGCTGTCGGGCACCACGTTGGTGGCCTCGCCGGTGTGAATCATGGTCACGCTGATGACGCCGGCATCCACCGGCTTCTTGTTGCGCGTGATGATGGTCTGGAAGGCCTGCACCATCTGGCAGGCGACGGGCACCGGGTCAATGCCGTTGTGCGGCAGGGCCGCATGGGCCCCCTTGCCGTGGATGGTGATGTGGAACTCGTTGCTCGAAGCCATGACCGGACCGCTGCTGAGCGCAAAGCCGCCCACGGGCAGACCCGGCCAGTTGTGCATGCCGTAGACCGCATCCATGGGAAACTGCTTGAACAGCCCGTCCTTGATCATCTCGCGGGCGCCGCCACCGCCTTCTTCGGCCGGCTGGAAGATCAGGTACACGGTGCCGTCAAAGTTGCGGTGTTTGGCCAGGTGCTGGGCCGCGGCCAGCAGCATGGCGGTGTGACCGTCGTGGCCGCAGGCGTGCATCTTGCCGTGGTGGCGGCTGGCATGGCCGAAGGTGTTGAGCTCGGTCATGGGCAGGGCGTCCATGTCGGCGCGCAGGCCGATGGCGCGGCCACAGGCGCCGCCGTCGCGCCCGTGCACGATGCCGACCACCCCGGTGGTGCCGAGGCCGCGGTGGATCGGGATGCCCCAATCGGTCAGGCGGGCGGCCACCACGTCGGCGGTGCGGACCTCTTCAAAGCACAGCTCGGGGTGGGCGTGGATGTCTCGTCGGATGGCGGCAATGCCGGCCGCCTCGGTCAGGATCGAATCAATCAGTTTCATGGGTTTCCTCGGGTCCGGCGTGTGGGGCTTCAGGGCGCCCCGTTCATGGCCAAACAGGCATCCTACCGCCGGGGCAGACGCTTGCCCAGCCACGGCGGAACACCCTGTCCTTCGGATGGGATATGGCGCGTCACCTTAGCGACGCACGCGGCCGTCTTCGGTCAGCAAGGTCAGTTCGACAAAGCGCGAACCCACCCGCTGGCGGGGACCGAATTCGAGTGTGAAGCCGCCCAGGTCGATCTTCTGCAAGCCATCGATCGTGGCCAGGAAGCTCTCGCGGGTGAGGTTGCGGCCCGCGCGGCGCAGCACCTCGGTGAACAGCTTGGCCGCGACGAAGCCCTCCATGCCCGAGTAGTTGGGGACGACGCCGCGCTTGTCCTTGAGCGCGGCCTGGTACTCGGACGCCAGCGGCGTGGAAGACGAGTAGGGATAGGGCATGACCTGGCTGACCGAGACCCCCTTGGCCTCAGCACCCAGTTCGTCGAGCAGGGCCTGTGTACCCACGAAGGACACGTTGTAGAAGTTGCCGGTGTAGCCGGCGCGCCGGGCCTGGCGGACAAAGACCGCGCAGGCCTGATAGGCGCCGATCTGCACGATGGCCTCGGGCTTGGACGCCAGGATCTTCTTGACCGCCGGCTCCACCTCGGTGGAATTGCGCGCCACCACGCCCACCCCCACCGGCGCCAGGTCCAGCGCTTTGAGCGCGGCCTGCACACCGGCCAGGCCGGCCTGGCCATAGCCATCATCCTGGTGGAAGACCGCGATGCGCTTGATGCCCACCGCCGTCAGCTGCCGCACGATGGCGGCTGTCTCGTCGTTGTAGGACGCGCGGATGTGCACCACGTGGCGGTTGAAGGGTTCACGCAACACGTCGGCCCCGGTCAGGGGCGCGAACACAGGCACCTTGGCCTGGTCCGCGAGCGGCAATGCGGCCTGCGTCGTGGCCGTGCCCACATAGCCGAACAAAGCGAACACGTCGTCCTGCAGGAACTGGCGGGTGTTGGCCTCACATTTCTGCGGGTCGTAGGCGTCATCGACGCGCTTGAGCTCGATCTTGCGGCCGTTGATGCCACCCTTGGCATTGACACCTTCAAAGTAGGCCATGGCGCCCAGGTGGTATTGCACCCCCAGCTGCTGCGCCGGCCCGGAAAACGCGGCCGACTGACCCAGCACGATCAGGTTGTCCTTGACCCCTGATGACTGGGCTTGGGCCAGAGACCCCCAGCCACCCAGCAACGACAAACCCATCCCCTGTCCGATGGCGGACACAACCCGACGACGACGCATTCGTTCACTCCTGCTATCCTGTTTTTCGATGTACCCGCTTGTGGCGGGCTGGCCGAACCTTAATCCAAAATTACAAAGATGCAACCCCCCATTAACGCCAATGGACAGGGATCCACTGTACGCGGCGCCTGCCCCCATGACTGCCCGGACACCTGCGCACTGCTGACCACCGTGCAGGATGGACGCGCCATCCGCGTGCAGGGCAACCCGGCGCACCGGCACACCGACGGTGCCCTGTGCACCAAGGTGTCGCGCTACACCGAACGCAGCTACCACCCGGATCGCATCCTCACGCCCCTGCGGCGCACCGGCCCCAAAGGCAGCGGCCAGTTCACGCCGGTGTCCTGGGATGAGGCGCTGGACGAGATCGCCAGCCGCCTCAAGCCCATTGCCGCCCGGGATCCGCAGGCCATCCTGCCCTACAGCTACGCCGGCACCATGGGGCTGGTGCAGTCCGAAGGCATGGCCGCCCGCTTCTTCCACCGACTGGGCGCTTCCCATCTGGAACGCACGATCTGTGCCACGGCCGGCGGCGAAGGCTTGGTGCACACCCTGGGCGGCAAGGTGGGCATGAAGGTGGAGCACTTTGCCGAATCGAAACTGATCCTGATCTGGGGCAGCAATTCGATCGGCAGCAACCTGCACTTCTGGCGCGTGGCGCAGCAGGCCAAGCGCGACGGCGCCCGGCTCGTCTGCATCGACCCGCGCCGCACCGAAACCGCCGACAAATGCCACGAGCACATCGCCCTGCTGCCCGGCACCGATGCGGCGCTGGCGCTGGCGCTGATGCACGAGCTGATCGTCAACGACTGGCTGGACCACGACTACATCGCCCGCCATACACTGGGCTGGGAGCGACTTCGTGAACGCGCGCTGCAATGGCCGCCCGAGCGGGCCGCGCAGGTGTGCGGTGTGCCGGTGGAACAGATCCGCCGCCTGGCCCGGGACTATGGCACCACCAAACCCGCCGCGATCCGCCTGAACTACGGGATGCAGCGGGTGCGCGGTGGCGGCAACGCGGTGCGCGCGATTGCCTGCCTGCCGGCGCTGGTCGGTGCCTGGCGCGACCGCGCCGGCGGACTGCTGCTGTCGGCCTCGGGCTTCTTCCCGATCCGCCGCCAGGCGCTGCACCGCCCGGACCTGCTGGCCGGCCGCACGCCCCGCACCATCAACATGGTGACCATCGGCGACGATCTGCTGCGAGAAGCATCGCCCCCCTTTGGCCCGAAGATCGAGGCGCTCATCGTCTACGACAGCAATCCCGTGGCGGTGGCACCCGAATCGGGCAAGGTGGTGCAGGGCTTCGCGCGCGAAGACCTGTTCACCGTGGTGCTGGAGCACTTCCAGACCGACACCGCCGACTACGCCGACATCATCCTGCCGGCCACCACACAGCTGGAGCACTGGGACATCCACGCCAGCTATGGCCACACCGATGTGCTGCTGAACCGGCCGGCCATTGCCCCGGTGGGGCAGGCGCGCCCCAACACCGAGGTGTTCCGCGCACTGGCGGCGCGCATGGGCTTCGATGACCCCTGCTTCGCCGACGATGACCTGAGCCTGTGCCGCTCGGCCTTTGGCGATGCGGTGGATTTTGAGCAGTTGCTGGACCAGGGTTATGCCACGCTGCCGATCCCAGACGCCCCGTTTGCCGACGGCGGCTTCCCGACGGCGTCGGGCAAGTGCGAGTTCTTCAGCGAACGCCTGGCCCGCCAGGGCATGGACGGTCTGCCGGACCACCTGCCCAACCATGAACCGGCGGGCAGCGACCCGCGCCATCCGCTGGCCATGATCTCGCCACCGGCGCGCAACTTCCTGAATTCCAGCTTCGTGAACGTGAAGAGCCTGCGCGACATTGAGGGTGAGCCCCTGCTGGAGATCCACGCCCACGATGCCCAGCCGCGTGGCATCGCCGACGGCCAGCTGGTACGGGTCTTCAACGACCGCGGTGAATACCGCTGTAAGGCCCGCATCAGTGAGCGGGCACGGCCCGGCGTGGTCAATGGCCTGGGCATCTGGTGGCGCAAGCTTGGGCCATCAGGCACCAACGTGAACGAGGTGACCAGCCAACGCCTGACCGATCTGGGCAACGGACCGGTGTTCTACGACTGCCTGGTCGAAGTCAGCCCCTGCGCATGATGACGACCCGATGGTGGCGGCGAGGCGGTCTGGCGGGTCTGCTGGTGCTGACGCTGGCCGGCTGCGCGAGCCCGCTCAGCGGACCGGGCTACTACTGGCAATCGGTCACCGGCCACCTGGCGCTGGTGAGCGCCGCCCGCCCGGTGGAGGACTGGCTGCAGGACCCGGCCACGCCCGCCCTTGTGCGCACCCGCCTGCAGGCGGCGCAGGCCATCCGTCGCTTTGCCGTCACCGAGCTGCATCTGCCGGACAACCCCAGCTACACCCGATACGCCGATCTGGGCCGACGCGGCGCGGTCTACAACGTGGTGGCGGCGGCCCCGTTCTCGCTGAAGCTGGAGCAGTGGTGCTTTCCGGTGACCGGTTGCGTGGGCTACCGGGGCTACTTTGCCGAGGCCAACGCCCGCGCCTATGCCGCCACCCTGGACCCGGCGCTGGAGGTGGCGGTGTACCCGGTGCCGGCCTACTCCACCCTGGGCTGGACCAACTGGATGGGGGGTGACCCGCTGCTGAACACCTTCATCACCTACCCCGAAGGTGAGCTGGCGCGGCTGATTTTCCACGAGCTGGCGCACCAGCTGGTCTATGCGAAGAACGACACCCCCTTCAACGAGTCGTTTGCCACGGCGGTCGAGCGCCTGGGTGGTGAGCGCTGGCTGCGTGAGCAGGCCGGGGAGACCGCACGACAGGAGTACGCCCGCTTCCAGGAACGGCGCCAGGCTTTCCGGGCGCTGACCCGCCAGACCCGGGACCGGCTGGAAGCGGTCTATGGGGACCCGACCTTGGACCCCTCCACGCGCGCCGCGCGCAAGCAGGCGGCGATGGCCGAGTTTCGGGCCAGCTATGCGCGGCTGCGCGAGTCCTGGGGCGGCTATGCCGGCTACGACCGTTGGGTGGCCGCGGCCAACAACGCCCTCTTTGGTGCCCAGGCGGTGTACGACCAGTGGGTGCCCGCCTTCGAGGCCCTGTTCGAGCGCGAGGGCCGGGACTTCCCGCGCTTTTATGATGCGGTCAGGCGGCTGGCCGATGCCCCACCGGCCGATCGCCTGGCCGCCCTGCAGGCCCTGATGCCAGTCGCACCGCCCAGCAACCCTTCCTGACACCCGACGACACCGCCATGGCCGAGATTCACATCCGACGCGATCACTTCCTGGGACTGGCCAAGGCACGCAAGATTGCCTGGCAATGGGCCGAACAGGCCGAGAACGAGTTTGACATGGAGTGCGCCTACGCCGAGAGCCCCGACGGCGACGAGGTGACGTTCAAACGCAGCGGCGTCAACGGCACCCTGCTGGTCACGCCCGACCACTTCGAGCTCAACGCGAAGCTGGGATTCCTGCTCGGCGCCTTCAAGGACCGCATCGAGCTGGAGATCGTCAAGAACCTGGACGAACTGCTGGCGCAAAAAAAACCCGCCAGCCGCAAGGGCAAGGCGGGTTGACCGGCGTGCGGGCCTGACGGATCAGGACAGCGATTCGATCAGATCGATGTACTGCTGCATGGCGTCATCGGACCAGACGCCCTTGAAACCGTTCCAGGCATCCCACTTGGCACGGCCGACCATGTCGCCGAAGCCCGGCTTCTTCTCGGTGATGTCACCGGCGGTGGCCTGCTTGTACAGGCCGTAGATCTTGAGCAGGGTGGCGTTGTCGGGGCGCTCGGCGAGCTTCTTGGAGTTGGCAACCGCCGCTTCAAAGCGGGACTTCAGATCGGACATGGGGGTCTCCTGACGGTAAAAGGGGCACCCGGATCCACCCGGGTAACGCCCGGTATCTTACGGTCGGGCCGAACGGCAAAATAGACAGCTTCCCCCAACACGACCGCCCCGCCGCGCGGCAATGACAGGAGACAACATGGTTGAGCGTATCGCCCGCGCCGGCAACCGGACCGCACGCCCCGCGCGTAAGGCGCCTGCCAGGCCGTCTGTGGTGGAAGCGCTGGCCAGTTCGCTGGGCTTCGAGGGCGAACGCATGAGCAAGGTCGACACCGCCTGGCTGCGCATGGATTCGGACGTCAACCGCATGATGATCGTGGGGGTCTGGATCCTGCGGCCGGGCATTACGCTGGCCGCCCTGCAAGAGCGCGTGCGTGACCGGCTGCTGCCCTACCGCCGGTTCGTGCAGGCCGCCCGCGAGGACGCCACCGGCGCGCACTGGGTGGACGACCCCGACTTCCGGCTGGAGCGGCACGTGACGGCACAGGTGCTGCGCCGTCGCCGCGGCGAGAGCGCCCGCTCGGCCCTGCAGGCGCGTGTGGCGGACCTGGCCATGCAGACGCTGGATCCCCAGCACCCGCTGTGGCATTTCGAACTGGTCGAGGACCATGAGGGCGGATCGGCGCTGATTGCCCGCATCCACCATTGCATTGCCGACGGGATCGCCCTGATCAGCGTGATGATGAGTCTGGTCGATGGCGGCCCCCCGCCCCGCCAGCGGCGCCCCCGTACCACCGAAGGCGGCAAGCTCGATGCCGCCGAACTGTGGCTGGCCGACACCCTGATCCGCCCCCTGGGTGACCTGACCGCCCGTGCCCTGGACGTGGCCGGTGGCGGGGCCGCACGCACGCTGGCGATGATCGGATCGCCCCAGCAGGGACTGAGCGAGTCGCTGGAGCAGGCGGGCGATCTGGCGCGGCTGGGCACCCAGTTGGCCAGTGACCTGGCGGCGCTGGC
>JAJPEW010000162.1 GCA_021166755.1 Hydrogenophaga sp.
CAGTGCCCGATCTTGGCGACCGTGATGAGCACCCAGGCCAACGCCAGCGTGGCGAAGGTGAGCACCGGCACATGACGGTCCAGGATCGCGCGGGGCAACAGCCAGCGCATGAGCCGCACGAAAGGGCTGCCCACGGCCCGAAGCAGCTGATAAAAGACGTTGCGCTGGCGTCCCTGCCCCGCCATCAGCCCGACCACCCCCTGCCCCAGGAGGGACAACAGGGCGACCTCGACGATGACTTTGGCGGACACAAGAAACAGGAGCATGGGATTGGCCACAGGGTCACGCCATTCTGAGTCGGGCGCTGACTGAATTCTTACATTGGCGATCGGGACTTCACTGATGCAGGTCAAGGCGTGCGGTGGTAGACCTTGAGCAAACAGACTCAACGTGTAGCATGCCAGAATGGACCAAACTACCAGCAGCGCAACACCCTTTCCCGCCGACAGGCTGTCTGGTCACCGTGTGTTCGGACAGCTCGCGCCCCAGGACCAGGCGCTGATTGCGGCGGGTGCGCGGACCGGACAGCATCAGGATGGCGACATCGTCGCCGACCGCGATGGGCTTCACGAGTGCCTTCATTGGGTACTCGACGGACAGGTGACGCTACAGGATTCGGAAGGCAAGGCGCTGCTGGAACTGGGCGAAGGCGAGTGGTTTGGTGGCGGCATGGGGGCGGCACTGCCGGTATCGGTCGTGGTCGCCAAAGGACCGTGCCAGGTCGCCCTTCTGGACCTGTCAGTCCTTTCGGATGTCGCTTTGCGGGCACCGGCCCTGCTGCATTTCCTGCCACAGCATCACGGGCACGCGAATGGCCCGGCGGGCAGCGTGGCGACCCGCAGCGGTGGCGACCCGGCCCTGAACCTGATGACGACGCCTGTGCGTTCGCTGATCAAGCGTCCGCCCATCACGCTCAGCCCGCAGACCACGATCCGGGATGCGGCCCAGGTCATGAGCGAACAGCGGGTGTCCTCGGTGCTGATCACCGAACGCGATCACCTGTTCGGGCTGGTGACCGACCGCGACTTGCGCAACCGGGTGATTGCGGCGGGGATGGACACGTCCAGGCCCATTGCCGACATTGCCACGCTGGCGCCCATGACCATCGATGTGCAGAACCCAGCCTTTGACGCGCTGCTGCTGATGGCGCGGCACAACATCCACCATGTGCCGGTGCTCGACGGTCAGCGCATCGCAGGCATGATCACGGCCACCGATCTCACCGAGCAGCACAGCACCTCGGCGGTGTACCTGGCGGGCGACGTCTACAAGCAGAAGACGGTGGAAGGCCTGCAGTCCATCAGTGCGAAGGTGGGCCGGCTGCAGCAGAACCTGGCGGCCGCCGAGGCGTCGGCGTACAGCACGGGGCACATCGTCACGGCAATCACCGACGCGATCACCTGCCGGCTGCTGCAGTTGGGTGAGGCACAACTGGGGCCGCCGCCGGTCGACTACGTGTGGGTGGCGGCCGGGTCCCAGGCGCGCAACGAGCAGACCGCCAAGTCCGATCAGGACAACTGCATGGTGCTGGACGACAGCTATGACCCGGCGCAGCACGGCGAGTACTTCCGTGCCCTGTCGCAGTATGTGTGCGATGGCCTGAATGCCTGCGGCTACGTCTACTGCCCGGGAGAAATGATGGCGATGACCGATCAGTGGCGCCAGCCGCGTCGACGGTGGGCCGACTATTTTGCCCGATGGACCGGACAGCCGGACCCGAAAGCGCTGATGCTCACCTGCGTGTTCTTCGATCTGAGGGCCGTCTACGGGCAATCGGCGCTGCTGGACGGCCTGCGTCAGGACGTGCTGGCACAGACCCGGGGCAACACGATCTTCCTGGCCTACATGGTGGGCAACGCGCTGACCCACCAGCCCCCGCTGGGCATGTTCAAGGGCCTCTCCACCATTCGCAGTGGCGAGCACAAGGGCACGATCGATCTGAAGCACACCGGGGTGGTGCCCATCGTCGATCTGGCCCGGGTGTATGCCCTGGCGGGGGGCGATCCGGCCGTCAACACGCACGATCGCCTGCTCGGTGCGGCGGCCGGTGGTGCCATCAGTGAAGACAGCGCACGGGATCTGAGGGACGCACTGGAGTTCCTGGCCTTCACGCGCATCCAGCATCAGGCCAGGCAGATTGCTGCAGGCCAGAGGCCCGACAACTTCCTCAACCCCGACGACATCTCCAGCTTCGAGCGCAGCCAGCTCAAGGATGCGTTCGGGGTGGTGCAGTCGCTGCAGGGCGTTCTGGGCCAGCGCTATCAGGCCGGCCGCTTCTGACGCCTTGGGCGACGCCGCTCAGTACTTGAGGCGGGCGTAGTAAGTCTTCTCGGCGGCTTCCCGGGCCTGTCGCAGCGTGTGGATGCCTTTTTCGGCCAGCAGCGGGATCAGGCGCAGCAGCACCTCGGCGGTGACGATGGCATCACCCAGAGCCGTGTGGCGGCCGATGATGGTGATGTTGAACCGCTCCGCAATCGCCTCCAGTCGGTGAGAGTCCTGATGGGGATGAACCACGGCCGATAGCAGCAGCGTGTCCAGCACCGGATGGTCGAAGCTCAGCCCGGTTCGCTTCTCCTTGAGTTGCAGGAAGCGCATGTCGAAGGCCGCGTTGTGGGCCACCAGCACCGTGTCCTGCGCAAAGGCGTGAAACGCGGGCAAGACCTGGTCGATCGTGGGCTGGCCCACCACCATCTCGGGCTGGATGCCGTGAATCGGAATGCCTTCCGGCGGGATCGGACGCTGCGGATCCACCAGCTGCTCGAAGCACTCCTGCCGCAGCAGCTTGTTGTTGACGATGCGCGCGGCACCGATCTGGATGATCTCGTCCCCCTGTGACGGATTGAGGCCTGTGGTCTCGGTGTCGAAGACCGTATAGACCAGGTCCACCAGCCGCCGGTCGTCCAGACTGCGGGTGAGCTCGGTGGACTTGAACAGATCGAAGTCGTAGTACTCCGGTCGGCTGCTGACCTGCAGCACGGCAGCCACCGCTTGCTGTGCCTGCTCCACCGACGTGGCCACCGGCAGCAGGAACCGGAAGAAGGCCTCGTGTCGCTGGCGTTCGCGCTCGAACCAGAACGCGCCGTTGTGACGGTCAATGACGTCGCGAACACTCAGGCGGGTGCTTTCGCCTCCCACCGTCATGGCATCCATTTCCCAGCTCATCACGGTTTCGGTGCTCATGGCCTGACCGGACCAGACGAGGTCCAGATGCGCCTTGCCCTTGGTGGATGGGTCGGGCGCCAACCGCAAATGCAGCACCCGGACACCGAACTCGTCGCCCAACCTGCCAGCCAGATAAACCAGTGCCTGAAGCAGGGAAAAGCTCTCAACGTTCAGCCACAAGGATGGGTCCACCGAAGACGCCGAGGCCGATACCCCGGTGACCGCCTCGATGCGACGAAGTGCGGCGGCCACGAAATCGGCGCCAAGCATCTCCTCCAGCGGCCAGCGCGTCTGGATCGTCTGGGTGGCATCCCCTTCGAGTTCACCGATGCGTTGTCCGAGCGTGCGGGTTTCGTCCCGGATCACGCCCAGGAAGCGCTCGCGCATCGCCGGTTCCAGATCCGGGTAGTCCAGCATGTCCAGCGCGGCCTGCATGTTGGCCAGGGCCGCGCGGCTGCGCTCGGTCAGGGTGTGGAGCACCCGGTCACGCGCCGCCTCGGCCTCGAAGTCACGGGTGATGTTGTCCAGCATCAGCACGAAGCCCGTCAAGGCCTCGGTGGTCTCCTGTGGCGTACCGGACGGCGCACGCACGGGCGCCATCTGTACCCGGAGGAACTGGCCGGACGCGGTGGCCGTCACGAACTGCGCCGACGGCTGCGATGCCCCGCGCAGGATGCGCTGCTGGATGTTCTCCAGCGCATGCGCGACCAGCTTGCGGTCAAACACACTGTAGATGGATCGCCCCAGACCAATGATCTCCGCGCCACCGGCCACGCCCGGTGCCTGGGACAGGGCCTTGAACTGCAGACGGGCACGGTTGTTGTAGAGGAGGATGCGACCGTCCAGGTTGCAGACCACCACGCTCTGCGTCAGCTCGGACATCAGTGCCGCCAGCCGACCGCGCTCCTGCTCGATCCCGCGGGCCACCTCGGCGACCCGTTCATCCATTTCCCGGCGCAGGGCTTCGCGCTGCTCGACCAGCTGATTGAACAGCCGGGCCAGCTCGCGCGTCTCGACATTGCCCTTGAGCGCAAGCGCCCGCACCACGTCCGTGCGCAGCACCACCTGGGCCTCCTCGGCCAGCTGGACGGATGGCGTCACCCAATGGTCAAACCATCGCTTGAGCCCCCAGGCGATGGCCGCCATGCCTGCGCTCCAGGTCAGGAGAATCAGCACCAGCCGATCCCCCACGAGTGACCAGACGGTGGCGCGATCATCGGTCTCGAGGGTGGCTCCGATCAGCCCGATGGTGGCCAGCAGCCACAGCACCGACAAGGCCGCCGCGGCCCCCAGCAGCCACCACAACCGGCGGTCCGTCTTTTGCTGCGCACTCATGCGGCGTCGCCCAGCAGTTCGTGGATCTTCTGCACGAGTTCGCGGGTGGAAAACGGCTTGGTCATGTAGGCGTTCGCACCCAGGGCCAGCCCCTTGGCCACGTCGGTGTCGCGGCCCTTGGCCGTCAGCATCACGATGATCACGCCCTTGTAGGCATCGTTGGCCCGCACCTCGTGGCAGACATCGAAGCCGGTCTTGACCGGCATCATCACATCCAGCAGAACCAGGTCCGGCTGCTCCCTGCCAATGGCCTCGATGGCTTCCTGTCCATCACGCGCTGTGACCACCTGGTAGCCCTCCCGCTTCATCAGGAACTCCAGCGAGACCAGGATGTTGGGCTCGTCGTCGACGATCAGGATCTTGTGACTCATGCGCTTGTACTCCTCTTGTGTCAGTGTGTCTCTTCACCGCGGCCACGGGCGTCCAGTGGCAGCTCGACCCCGAAGCAGGCACCCTGCCCCGGCGTCGAGGTCAGCCAGAGACGACCGCCGAAGTGCTCGACGATCTGGCGGCTGATCGGCAGCCCCAACCCCGTTCCTCCGGGCCGGTAGTGCTGGTCGCCGGCCACCTGCCGGAACTTTTCGAACACCATGGCCTGCTGGTCCGGCGGAATGCCGGGACCGTTGTCCTTCACCTCGAACGACACCCGCCGCGCATCAGCCCACAGGTGCACGTTCACGATGCCCGTATCGCGGGGGGCGTACTTGGCCGCGTTCGACAGCAGGTTCAGCACCACCTGGGTCAGTCGGTCCGCATCTGCCCAGACCATCGGTACCACATCGGGCAGGGACAGCACCAGGCGGATACCCCGCTCGCGAAACGTTTCCGCCATGCTGCCGGCCGACTGCTCCAGCACCTGCCTGAGGTCCACATTGCTGGCATGCCAGTCGGCCTGACCCGACTCGATCTTGGCCATGTCCAGCACCTGGTTGACCAGCCGGCTCAGACGCTCGGCCTCCGCCACAATGATGTCCAGAAACTGCTGCCGCTGGGCACCGTCCATGTCAGGATCGTCGTGCATGAGTTCCGACAATGCTCTGATCGAGGTCAAAGGGGTGCGCAGCTCGTGGGTGACCGAGGACATGAAATCGTCCTTCAGGCGGTCCAGGCTCTTGAGCTTCTCGTTGGCCTCCCTCAGTTCGGCGGTCGCCCGCTCCAGCGACTGGGACTTCTCCTCCAGGGCGTGCGAGTACGCCCGCAGCTGCGACGCCTCATCGAGGATGCGCATGACCCCGTCCAGGTCCAGCGCCTCTTCATCCACCGCCGAAGCCACCATCACGCGGGCCGAGGCACTGCCGATCGCCCCGGCCAGCTGGGTTTCCACAAACTGCACCAGACGGGCATCCGGCACGATCTGGGCGACATCGGCAACGCCCGTCTGGCGGGCATAGTCGCGCAGCAATTGCTCAGCCCTGGCGGCCCCCAGAAAGCGCGTCATCAGGCCACGCAGCTCGGACACCTGGGCCTTGCCCCGCCAGAACACCGGCCGGGCGCCGGCCTGGCGGTGGAACACATCCACGAACAGCAAGGCCTGGCTGGCCTCGGCTGCCGAAGGCGGACGCCACAGCGACAGTCCCACGTAGGCGGCCAGGTTGACCAGCAGGCTCCAGAAGAGCGAATGGGTCAGGTTGTCCAGACCGTGCAGGCCCAGCAGCGCTTCAGGCTTGAGCCAGACCAGGCCCCAGAGGCCGTGCTGCAGGAAATCGTCGGCCAGCCAGCCAGACTTGGCCAGCGACGGCAGCATCAGGGTATAGGCCCAGAGGGCAAAGCCCAGCAGCAGGCCGCCCATGGCTCCGCGGCGCGTGCCGCCCTTCCAGTACATGCCTCCCAGCATGGCGGGAGCGAACTGGGCCACCGCCGCGAAGCTGATCAGGCCGATGCTCACCAGGGCATAGGCCTCACCGGCCAGGTGAAAGTACAGATAGCCCAGCAGCAGGATGCCCAGAATGGCCAGCCGGCGGATGGTGAGCAGCAGACCGGTCAGGTTGCCGCTGCGGGAAGCACTGAAGCGCCGCATCCTGAGCAGCAAGGGCATCACCAGGTCGTTGCAGACCATGGTGGAAACGGCAATGGCCTCGACGATGACCATGCCGGTGGCCGCCGACAGACCGCCGACGAAGGCCAGCAGCGCCAGCGCGGTCTGCCCCTCGGCCAGCGGCAGGGACAGCACAAAGGTTTCCGGGTTGAACGGCCGGTCACCAAAGTACAGCAGGCCGCCGATCGCAATCGGCAGCACAAATACGTTGATCAGCAGCAGGTAGGTGGGAAACACCCAGACCGCGCGCCGCAGGTGCTGTTCCTGAACGTTCTCCACCACCATCACCTGAAACTGGCGCGGCAGCAGGATCACCGAAAACATGGCCAGCAGTGTCATGCCCATCCACTGCGCGTAGGGAAATGGCTGGCCCTGACCGAACAGCAGCAGGCGGCGAATCCGGGGCTCGGCGTCGGCCTGCGCAAAGATGTCCTGCATGCCCTGGAAAAGGCCCCAGGTGACGAAGACGCCGACGGCCAGAAAGGCCACCAGCTTGACCAGCGATTCGACGGCAATGGCGGCCACCATGCCCTCGTGCCGCTCCGTGCTGTCCAGGTGACGGGCACCAAAAATGATGGTGAAGCCAGCCAGGGCCAGGGCCACATACAAGGTGGTGTCCTGCCACCAGGGCACGGCCGGGGAGGCCACGCCGCCCAAGGGCTGGGTCAGCACGGCAAACGCGCTGGCCACGCCCTTGAGCTGCAGGGCAATGTAGGGAATGATGCCGACCACGGTGATCAAGGTCACCAGTCCGGCGAGCCACTGGCTCTTGCCGTAGCGGCTGGCGATGAAGTCGGCAATCGAGGTGATGCGATAGGTGCGCGAGATCCGGATCATCTTGCGCACCACCATCCAGGCCAGGATCATGGCCAGCATGGGGCCCAGGTAGATGGGCAGGAACCACACCCCCGAACCGGCGGCCCGTCCCACGCTGCCAAAGTAAGTCCATGCGGTGCAGTAAACCCCCATCGACAGGGCGTAGACCCATGCATTGCCGATGACCGAGCGGCCTTGGCGCGAACGGGCATCGGCCCAGTAGGCCACGGCAAACAGCAGCAACAGGTAGGCAAACGAGACGGCCACCACCAGCGCGACGGGGATCATGGGTGCGTCCTCAGTCGGGGGTGTCGGGTTCCCGGGCCGACCCCGGCCGCTCGACCACCCAGGCGACGGCCACGATCAGCGCCGCCCAGATGCCGAACAGTGCCAGCGGAAACAGGGGCAGGCCCCAGACGCGCAGGTCATGATCCCAAAGGGCCAGCAGCGGAAAATTCAACAGCAGCAGTGCCGCCACGAACAGCGCCGCGAGCCGTTGTGCCACCAGGCCTTCGAACATCTCTGCGTCTCCAGGGTGCGGTCGGCCATGGCCCACCGCTTTGTCTGGCTCCATTGTGCGTCCGGCACTGACCCTGTGCTTACTGCGCCGCCACAAAAAAGGGCGGTCGGTGTCGCCACCGCCGCCCTTTTCCAACTGACCGGAGAGCTGATCAGCCTGCCGCCAGCAACTGCCAGGTGTCCACCACGGAATCCGGGTTCAGCGAGATCGAGCTGATGCCCTCGTCGCGCAGCCACTGGGCGAAATCCGGGTGGTCGCTGGGGCCCTGACCGCAGATACCCACGTACTTGCCCTCGGCCTTGCAGGCGCCGATGGCCAGCTTGAGCAGCGCCTTCACAGCCGGATCGCGCTCGTCAAAGTCGTGCGCCAGCAGCTCCAGACCCGAGTCGCGGTCCAGACCCAGGGTCAGCTGGGTCAGGTCGTTGGAGCCGATCGAGAAGCCGTCGAAGTACTGCAGGAAGTCGTGCGCCAGCACCGCGTTGCTCGGGATCTCGCACATCATGATGAGCTTGAGATCGTTCTCGCCCCGCTTGAGGCCCTTGGCCGCCAGCAGCTCGGTCACCTTGCGCGCCTGCTCCAGCGTGCGCACGAAGGGCACCATCACCTGCACGTTGGTCAGGCCCATGTCCTCGCGCACGCGCTTGAGGGCCTCGCACTCCATGGCAAAGGCTTCGGCGAAGTCTTCGCTGATGTAGCGCGCCGCACCGCGGAAGCCCAGCATCGGGTTCTCTTCGTCCGGCTCATAGCGGCTGCCACCGACCAGCTTGCGGTATTCGTTAGACTTGAAGTCCGACAGGCGCACGATCACCGGCTTGGGCCAGAACGCAGCGGCAATCGTCGCCACGCCCTCGGCCACCTTGTCCACGTAGAAGGCACGCGGGCTGGCATGGCCACGGGCCACGGATTCCACCGCCTTCTTCAGGTCGGCGTCGATGGCCGGGTAGTCCAGGATGGCCTTGGGGTGCACGCCGATGTTGTTGTTGATGATGAACTCCAGCCGTGCCAGGCCGACGCCGCCGTTGGGGATCTGGGCGAAGTCGAAGGCCAGTTGCGGGTTGCCGACGTTCATCATGATCTTGACGTCGATGGGCGGCATCTCGCCCCGCTTGACCTCGGTGACTTCGGTTTCCAGCAGGCCGTCGTAGATGTGACCGGTGTCGCCTTCAGCGCAGCTGACGGTGACCAGATTGCCATCCTTGAGGGTGTCGGTGGCATTGCCGCAGCCGACCACGGCCGGGATGCCCAGCTCGCGGGCGATGATGGCCGCGTGGCAGGTACGACCGCCGCGGTTGGTGACGATGGCGCTGGCGCGCTTCATCACCGGCTCCCAGTTCGGGTCGGTCATGTCAGTCACCAGCACGTCCCCGGGCTGCACCTTGTCCATCTCGCTGATGTTGTGCACCAGGCGCACCGGACCAGTGCCCACCTTCTGGCCGATGGCACGGCCGCTGGCCAGCACCGCGCCCTTGCCCTTGAGCTTGTAGCGCATCTCCAACTTGCCGGCGGCCTGGCTCTTGACCGTCTCGGGACGGGCCTGCAGGATGTAGAGTTGTCCGTCGGTGCCGTCCTTGCCCCACTCGATGTCCATCGGGCGGCCATAGTGCTGCTCGATCACCAGCGCGTAGTGCGCCAGTTGTTCGACCTCGGCATTGGTCAGGCTGTAGCGGTTGCGCAGTTCGACCGGCACGTCCACGGTCTTGACCAGCTTCTTGGTCGCGGCCTTCTCTTCGGGCGTCGAGAACACCATCTCGATGAGCTTGCTGCCCAGGTTGCGGCGGATCACGGCCTGCTTGCCGGCCTTGAGCATGGGCTTGTGCACCTAGAACTCGTCGGGGTTCACGGCGCCCTGCACCACCGTCTCGCCCAGACCGTAGCTGGAGGTGATGAACACCACGTCCTCAAAACCCGATTCGGTGTCGATGGTGAACATCACGCCGGCGGCACCCAGGTCGGAACGCACCATGCGCTGCACACCGGCGGACAGAGCCACGTCGGCGTGGGCAAAGCCCTTGTGCACGCGGTAGCTGATGGCGCGGTCGTTGTACAGGGAGGCGAACACCTCCTTCATCTTGTGCAGCACATCGTCAATGCCATGCACGTTCAGGAAAGTCTCCTGCTGACCGGCGAAGGACGCGTCGGGCAGATCTTCGGCGGTGGCGGACGAGCGGACCGCAAACGAGGCGTCGGGGTTGCCTTCGCTCAGGCGTGCGAACTCTTCGCGGATGGCCTTTTCCAGGTCGGCCGGGAAAGGCTGGGCCTCGACCATGGCACGGATCTCGGCGCCGACTTCGGCCAGCGCGCGCACGTCTTCGGTATCGAGTGCATCCAGGCGCGCATTGATGCGATCCGTGAGGCCGTCGAACTTCAGGAACTCGCGGAAGGCATGGGCCGTGGTGGCGAAGCCGGTGGGCACCTTCACGCCTTGAGGCAGCTGCGAAATCATCTCGCCAAGGCTGGCGTTCTTGCCGCCGACGATCTCAACGTCGGTCATTCGCAGTTTTTCAAACGGCACGACCAGAGCGGTCGGCTCAAACAGGTTGGACATGGAAGACTCCTAAGGTTAAAAAACCGGGGGCTCCATGCACCGTGCGTCGACCTGTCGTTCTGTTATGGGTCCGGCAGCGGGCAGAGGGCTGAAATCAGGGCTGGCCGGATAATGCAGTCATTGCCGGCCGAAACAGCCGCCCATTGTAGGCGGCCCATCGGGTGAGCGTCACCAGATCAGCTGTCAAAGAGCTGAAAGGTGCGCCGATCGGCTGTGAAATTTCCTCTACCGAGCGAGAGCTGACATGCCCAACCGCACCGTATTCTTTGTGTCCGACGGCACCGGCATCACCGCCGAAACCTTCGGCAACGCCATCCTGGCGCAGTTCGAGACCCCCATGCGCCGCGTGCGCCTGCCCTTTCTGGACAGCGTGGACAAGGCGCATCAGGCGGTGCGGCAGATCAACCACACCGCCGAGGTGGAGGGCAAGCGGCCGCTGGTGTTCACCACCGTCGTCAATGAAGAGGTGCTCGCGGTGTTCAAGAACCACTGCCAGGGCCGGATGATGGACATGTTCGACACCTTTGTTCAGCCCATTGAGGAAGAACTGGGTATCAAGTCCAACCACCGGGTCGGGCGCTTTTCGGACGTGACCCGCAGCAAGGAATACCACGACCGCATCGAGGCCATCAACTTCTCGCTGGCCCACGACGATGGACAGAGCAACACCGATCTGGAGAGTTCGGACGTGATCCTGGTGGGAGTGAGCCGCAGCGGCAAGACGCCCACCTCGCTGTACCTGGCCATGCAGCACGGCCTCAAGGCATCAAACTACCCGCTGATCCCCGAGGATTTCGAACGGCGCAAGCTGCCTCCAGCTTTGCTGCCGCACCGCAAGAAGATTTTCGGTCTGACGATCGCGCCGGAGCGGCTGTCCGAGATCC
>JAJPEW010000186.1 GCA_021166755.1 Hydrogenophaga sp.
TGTGGTGCCAGCTGCGCTGCCGTTTTGCCCGGGTGCGTCGGGCTGACATCTGGGCGCAGGACTGGTCCCCCTGTGACATGGTTTACCTCTTCCAGCGGCCCGAGAGCATGCCGCGTGCCATGGAGAAGGCAGAGGCTGAGCTCAGGCCGGGGGCCTGGCTGGTCAGCCTGGAGTTCGCCGCACCAGATTTCAAGCCGACCGCCCGCCTCGAAACCGTGCCGGGCAAACCAGTCTGGCTGTACCAATCACCCCTGCGGCGGCGCTGAACAACCCGCCCTGCGTCACCGGCGGTGTTGCGCTGCATCAAGACACCGAACCGGGCAGGGTATTAACATCGTCGCATCCTGATATTCAGATGCAAGGTGCCTTCATGGACTGGACGGCTTGGATCGAGCAATGGGGCGAACCGGCCGTGCTGGCGGTTGCCGGTCTGGCGGTGGGGCTGGGCTTCGGCTTTTTCGCCCAGCGATCCCGTTTTTGCCTGCGCGCGGCCGTCATCGAGTTCTGGCACGGCCAGTTTGGCGAGAAGCTGGCGGTCTGGTTGCTGGCGTTCGCCACCTCGGTGGTCGCCGTGCAACTGTTCATCGTGGCGGGCTGGCTGGACATCAGTACCGCCCGCCAGATCGCGGCCCGCGGCAGCCTTTCCGGTGCCCTCCTCGGCGGACTGATCTTCGGCGTCGGCATGGTCATGACCCGTGGTTGTGCCAGCCGCCTGCTGGTGCTGTCGGCCAACGGCAACCTCCGGGCCCTGCTGTCGGGACTCATCTTTGCGGTGGTCGCCCAGGCGTCGCTGGGTGGGGTGCTGGCGCCCCTGCGCGAAACGATGGCCGGCTGGTGGGTGGTGGATGGCGGACCTTCGCGCAGCCTGCTGGCTCTGGTGGGCGGGCAACCGATGGACGGGCTGGCCTTTGGCGCGGTGTGGATGGTCACGGCAGGCTTCTTTGCCTACTACAGTGGCTGGGGCTTCTGGAAGTGGGCCGGCGGCATCGGGACCGGGTTGATGGTGGCGTTGGCCTGGGCCGGCACCTACCAGGTCATGAGCCACTCTTTCGAGCCGGTGCAGATCCAGGGGCTGACCTTCAGCGGGCCGTCGGCCGAGTGGCTGATGCGGGTGCTGGCCGAACCCGGCGAACCCTGGACCTTCGGCCTGGGCCTGATGCCTGGCGTGTTCCTGGGTTCGCTGGTGGGCGCCCTGGTCGGGCGGGACTGGAAGCTCGAAGGTTTTGGCGGCGGCTACACCATGCCGCGCTACATCATCGGTGCGATCCTGATGGGGTTCGGTTCCATGCTGGCCGGAGGGTGTGCCGTGGGCGCCGGCATGACCGGCGGCGCCATCTTTGCCGTGACCGCCTGGCTCACGCTGGTGGGCATGTGGATCGGCGGCGGTGTGGCCGACCGCGTGCTGGACGGTGCCCACAAAATGGCGCCGGCGCCTGTGCCCGCTGTAGGCGAAACGCCAACGGCGGTCAGCGCACCCAGTGCCGCGCCCTGAGGCTCTAAGCTGGCGGTTCGGTCAGCGCGGCTCGCGGCGCAACAGCCACACGCCCAGCATCGCGGTGAACAGCAGCAGGGCCGGGAAGCCCAGGGCCGGTGACCACTGCAGCGCCACACCACCCAGGGCTGGTGCCAGCACGCCGCCGGCGGTGTAGGACAGCACCAGTACTGCGGTGCTGTTGACCAGCGTGATGCCTTCCTCGCGCGAGCCGATGTCGATCATCGCCAGGGTATAGAGGCAACCGCCGGCGCCACCCCAGACGAAGGCCACTGGCGCCGCCAGCCACGGTGTTCCCGCCACGAAGGGAATGACCAGGGTGGCCATCAGGGTGATGATCGCGCAGAGCCGCATGAGCAGCAGTCGCGCATGGGCCTCGTTGCCCCAGCGCCCTTGGGGGTGGTGGGCCATGCGATCGGCCAGCATGCCTGCAGGTAACATCATCAGCGCGCTGCCCAGGCCGCTGGCGGACACCAGCAGCGCCGACACGGCGCTGCCCAGCCCCAGCGCCAGCCCGTACAGGGGCAGGATGGACGTCAGCCCGCTTTCGAAGAAACCGCCGATGAACCCCACCGCCATGATCAGCGGATGGGCCTTCAGCGCCTGCCAGACGCCACGCCAGCCGACCGACGCGCTGTGCTGGTCCCCGGCGCCGGGCAGTCGAGGGATGAGGGCGGTCCACAGCAGGCCCGCCAGCAGCCAGCCAAAAGCGATCCACAAGGCCGCATCGCCGGTGGAACCCACGGCCGCCAGCAGCGCAGGACCGATCACGAACGTGGCGCCCACCATGGTCTCAAACAGACCCACCATCTGTCCGCGCCGGTGCGCCGGCGCGAACTCGGCCACGATGGCCTCGGCCAGCACCCAGCGGAGCCCGCCCGCCATGCCGGCGATCAGGTTCAGCAGAAACCAGGTCGGCAGGTGATCGGTCAGTCCAAAGCCGGCAGCGGTGACCACCGGTACGGCCGCCGACAGCCAGAGGGTGGGGCGACGCCCGAGCTGCTGGGTGACCGCCGACGCCAGCGGTGTGACCAGGAAGATGCCCACCCAGCCGGTGGCCGCAAAGAGGCCGGCCAGGGCGGTGGATACGCCTGCGTCCTTGAGCCGCAGCAGCAGCAGGGGCGTGAGCATGAACACGCCCACCAGTTCACAGAAGGTCGCGCCGAAAATCGCGGCCAGCCCCCGTCCCGCGTGGGGCGCAGGCGCCGGCACCGTGACACGACCGGCCTCTGGCTGTCCGGGCGGGCTCATCGCGACTCCAGCAGCGCCTGTGCCAGCTCGGCAAAACCCGCACCGCGTTCGCGGTGGGTCACGTACCGGGGCCGGTGTGACAGCTGGTCCCAGAAGCGGCGGATGTTGGCGACACCGACGGTGTGCACGCAGTGCCCGAACATGCGGGCGTCGTTGGTGGAGTCGCCCACATACACCCACCGGTCGAGTTCGGCGTCCAGGTCGATGCCCATGCGTTCGCGCAGGATCCAGCGGGCACCGACCAGCTTGTCGTGGTCGCCGATCCAGCCGTTGATGTGGATCGAGCTCACGGTGGCCCGCAAACCCCCGGCGGTCATGATGGCCACCACGGCCTCGATCTCGGCGGCCGACAGGTGGTGGAACTCGCTGTGGTCGATGGCGATGTCGGTTTCGCGTCCAGGGCTGTCGGTGGCCAGCCGGGCCTGTGGTACCCGGCGCAGCACCTCCTGCGCCACGGCCTGCAACCGCCGGAAGTGGTCGGCGCGGGTGGCTGCGTTCTGCAGCCAGTCCTTGGCCAGTTGTCCATTTGCATCGCGCCACAGGGCGACGGCACCGTTTTCCGCGACGATGGCCTGCACCGGCCAGTCCAGGGCGAAGGGTTCGCTCCAGCCAGCCGGCCGGCCCGTGATGGCAAAGACCGGCAGACCGGCGTCCTGCAGGCGCTGCAGCGCATCGCGGGCCTCGATGGACAGGGCGCCGTCGGTGGTCAGGGTGTCGTCGATGTCGGTGAGCACGCCGCGGATGCGTGCACGTTCGGCCGGTGGCCAGCTTTCCAGGGGTGTCATGATCAGAGGGGCAGGGTCGCTCAGGACCGTTGGTCGCCCGAGCATGCCATAACCCTCCAGTCGACCTCGGCTTGGCCGAAATCAGTTTGGGCGGAAAACTGGCCTTGGGCTAGAATCCAGCCCATCCGAGGAGCGTTGCAGCGTCCCCACCGCAGGTTTGCGGCCGCGGGGCGTGAGGCTCGGACCCTTCTTCGCAACGACGCTCATCCACTGTACGAGTGAGGTGAGTCCGATTCCCCCCGTCAGTGGTTTTCTCAAAACGTCGCTTTTGGAGCAAAACCTATGAACGCACGCATTCCCGCCGTCGCCACCGACTGCGTCATCGCCGACATCGGCCTGGCCGACTGGGGCCGCAAAGAGATCAAGATCGCCGAGACCGAGATGCCTGGCCTGATGGCCATCCGCGAAGAGTACGCGGCCAAGCAGCCCCTCAAGGGCGCGCGCATCACCGGCTCGCTGCACATGACCATCCAGACGGCCGTGCTGATCGAGACCCTGCAGGCGCTGGGCGCCCAGGTGCGCTGGGCTTCG
>JAJPEW010000210.1 GCA_021166755.1 Hydrogenophaga sp.
CGGCAACGCCAAGGCCCGCGCCGTGGTGTGGAACTTCCCTGATGCGATCCCGCAGCACCGCGAACCGATCTACGGCATCCGTCCGGACCTGGTGGCCAAGTACCCCAGCCACGACGACCAGAAGAACCGTTGGCGCCTGCCGATCCTCTACAAGTCGCTGCAGCAGAAGAACGTCGAGGAAAAGGTCCACGAGAAATTCCCGCTGATCATGACCTCCGGCCGACTGGTCGAGTACGAGGGCGGCGGCGAGGAAACCCGCTCCAACCCCTGGCTGGCCGAGCTGCAGCAGGAGATGTTCGTCGAGATCAACCCGGCAGCGGCGGCCGAGCGCGGCATCCGCAACGGTGACCGCGTCTGGGTCAGTTCGCCGACCGGCGCCCGCCTGAACGTGCAAGCACTGGTGACCGAACGTGTGGGCCCGGACACGGTGTTTCTGCCCTTCCACTTCTCCGGTCGCTGGCAGGGTCAGGACATGAAGCCGTACTACCCCGATGGCGCGATGCCCGTGGTGCGGGGCGAGGCGGTCAACACCGCCACGACCTACGGTTACGACATCGTGACCATGATGCAGGAAACCAAGACCACCGTCTGCAACGTCGAGAAGGCCTAAGGAGCACACACGATGGCACGAATGAAATTCATCTGTGACGCCGAGCGCTGCATCGAGTGCAACGGCTGCGTCACCGCCTGCAAGAACGAACACGAAGTCCCCTGGGGTGTGAACCGCCGCCGTGTGGTCACGCTCAACGACGGGGTCCCTGGCGAGAAGTCGATCTCGGTGGCCTGCATGCACTGCAGCGACGCACCCTGCATGGCGGTCTGCCCGGTCAACTGCTTCTACCGCACCGACGAAGGTGTGGTGCTGCATGACAAGGACGTGTGCATTGGCTGTGGCTACTGCTCGTACGCCTGCCCGTTCGGTGCACCGCAGTTCCCTTCCCAGGGCACTTTCGGTGTCCGGGGCAAGATGGACAAATGCACCTTCTGCGCTGGCGGCCCGGAAGAGCACGGCAGCCAGACCGAGTTCGAGAAGTACGGACGCAACCGCCTGGCCGAAGGCAAGCTGCCGGCCTGCGCCGAAATGTGCTCGACCAAGGCACTGTTGGCCGGCGACGGTGACACCGTGGCCGACATCTTCCGCAGCCGCGTGCTGCGCCGCGGCAAGGGCGCCGAGGTCTGGGGCTGGGGAACCGCCTACGGCAGCAGCAATGGAGGCAAGGCATGATCACACGCATCCTGATCGCATCGGGCATGGTGCTGGCCCTGGCGGCCTGTGGCGAAAAACCGCAGGGCATGGGCGGCATCAAGCAGGACGCGGCGCCGTACACCGGCGTCGGCAAGAGCCAGTATGTGCAGGGTGGCTGGACCACCGGTGACAAGGGCAGCTGGGAACAGCAGCTCAAGGCGCGGGCACAGTACGGCCAGAACGACTACACCCGGGCCAGCAATTGAGGGAGGCCACCATGCCCAACCGTTCTCTTTCACGCTGGTGTCTGGCGGCCTGTCTGGCGGCCAGCGCCGGGTTGCTGCATGCACAGGACGCTGCCAAACCCGCTGATGCGCCGGCTGCGGCGGCGCCTGGCGGCATCCGCAGCGCCAACATCTTCGAGATCGCCCCGGACGCCGACAAGGACCCCGGGTATGCTTCCCAGACCAACGCCGAGCGGCGGCAGGTCCAGCCCGGTAACAACGCGCCCATGTGGCGCGATGTGGGCAAGGGTGTCACCGGCTACAGCAGCCTGCCTGTGACCCAGGCGCCCGAGGCGGGCAACCTGATCCAGCCCTTCGTCCAGTACCCCGGTTCTGCTTTGACCAATGCGGGAGAAGCCTGGCGCCAGGTGCGCAACCACTGGCTGATTCCATACGGCGGTTCCTTGCTGTTCATCGTGCTGCTGGCCATGGCCATCTTCTACAAGGCCAAGGGACCGCTCGGTGGCCACGTACCCGATACCGGCCGCAAGATCGAACGGTTCACGCCGCTGGAGAGGGCGGCCCACTGGACCAACGCCGGTGCCTTCGTGGCGCTGGCCATTTCGGGCATCGTGATGGCGTTCGGCAAGTTCTTCCTGCTGCCCGTGATCGGCACAACCCTGTTCGGCTGGCTGACCTACGCCCTGAAGAATGTCCACAACTTCGTGGGGCCGCTGTTCGCCGTGTCCCTGCTGATCGTGATCATCACCTTCGTCAAGGACAACATCGCCAACAAGGCCGATTTCGTGTGGCTGAGCAAGGCTGGCGGCATGCTGAGCGATCACGAAGTGCCCTCCCATCGCTTCAATGCGGGCGAAAAGGGCATGTTCTGGTGGGGCGTCACCATCCCGGGCATCATCGTGGTGGCCTCGGGTCTGGTGCTGAACAAGCTCGTGCCGGGCCTGCTCTACCTGCGCGGCGACATGCAGATCGCGCACATGATCCACCTGGCTGCGGCCGTGTTCATGATGGCGATCCTGATGGGACATATCTACATGGGTACCGTGGGGGTCAAGGGCGCCTACGGGGCAATGAAGACGGGCTATGTCGACGAGGGGTGGGCCAAGGAGCATCACGAACTCTGGTACGACGACATCAAGGCCGGCAAGATCCCCGCGCAGCGCAGCCGCGTTGCCGACGAGGCCCAGGTGCCGCCAGCCGCGGCGGCCAAGGCCTGAGTTCACACCACGCACGGACGGAAATTCCATGAAGAAGACACTGCTGATCACGGCCAGCCTGTTGCTGGCAGCGACCGCCCAGGCCAAGCTGCCAGCGCCGGTGCTGGACGATGCCGCCAAGGCCAAGGCCGAGGAGGCCAAGGCGAAGACCGCTCATGGAAACAAGGTGGCTGCGTACAAGCTCTGCCTTTCCATGGAAAAGTCAGCCGCCCACTACTTCAAGACTGCTGCCGCCAGTGGCAGGGCGGTCAAGCCGGCCCAGGCTTCTCCGGCCTGCGCCGACCCAGGACCTTTCGTGTGGCCTGCAGCGCCCGCCAAGAGCTGATCTCAGGCCTGCTGGTCTGGCCAGCATTGCTCAACAAGGCCTTTCGGGGCCTTGTTCCGTCTGTGGCCCGGGTGTTCTCGGCCCTGAACGCTGTCAGGGCATGACGACCGGCTGGTCCATCCGAAGCGATACTCGAACATCCGCATGTTTGCCGACACCCTGGACACCGTTTTGGCCACTTCCACCACCCAGCCGCGCCATCCGCGTCTGACCAGCGCCAGCGCGCCGCTGACCCGTGACATCGCAGTCATCAACGAGTTCGGCGAGCAGTCCAGCGTGGCCATCCCGGCCGAGCGGGACCTGACCGTCTATGTCGACAAGCGGGAACTGGTGACGCTGATGACCCTGGGTGCGCATCCGGAGTGGCTGGTGCTGGGTTACCTGCTGAACCAGCGACTGGTGACTTCCATCGATGAGATCGAATCGGTCACGGTGGACTGGGATGTCGGCGCGGCGGCGGTCACCACCCGCCAGGGCATCGAACGCATCGAGGAGCGCACCGCCCGCCGCGTGGTCACCACCGGTTGCGGGCAGGGCAGTGTCTTTGGTGGATTGATGGACGAGATCGACCGCATCGTCCTCCCGCCGGAGGCCGTGCTGCGGCAGTCCGAGCTGTACCGGATCGTCAACGCCATCCGCCTGAAGGAGAGCACTTACAAGTCCGCCGGATCGGTCCATGCCTGCGCCCTGTTCGATGGCGACCAGTTGCAGCTCTTTGTCGAGGATGTGGGGCGCCACAACGCGGTGGACACGATCGCCGGGTGGATGGCCCTGCAGCATCCCCAAGTGCCACCGGCTCGGCGCGTGTTCTACACCACCGGGCGCCTGACCAGCGAGATGGTCATCAAATCCGCCCAGATGCAGGTGCCGGTGGTGGTCTCGCGCTCGGGCATCACGCAGATGGGGCAGGAGGTGGCCCAGCGTGTGGGCTTGTGTGCGGTGGGCCGGGCCACCCACACCCGTTTCCTGTGCTTTGCCAATCCACATCGCCTGGTCCACGATGCGGTGCCGCCGTCCCAGGCTTCCCGGTCACCGCAGGACTGAGCTGCCCGACTACACTCGGGTGATGGGTCCCGGCCAGGTGGCGCGGGCGGTCATTTTATTTCCGAGAAAGTCTTCCGATGAGCCGAGAAGTCCACATCATCGATCACCCCCTGGTCCAGCACAAGCTCACGCTGATGCGCAAGAAGGACACCAGCACCAAGAGCTTCCGGGAACTGGTGCACGAGGTCTCCGCCCTGCTGGCCTATGAGCTCACGCGCGACATGCCGATGCAGGAGATCGAGATCGAAACCCCCCTGGAGACGACCAAGTCCCGGGTCATTGATGGCAAGAAGATCGTGCTGGCCTCCATCCTGCGCGCAGGCAATGGCTTCCTGGATGGCATGCTGCAGATCATCCCGGGTGCCCGCGTCGGGCACATCGGCCTGTACCGTGATCCTGAAACCCTGCAGGCGGTCGAGTACTACTTCAAGATGCCGCAGGACATGCACGAGCGGGACGTGATCGTGCTGGACCCGATGCTGGCCACCGGCAATTCCGCCGTGGCGGCGGTGGACCGCCTCAAGCAGACGAACCCGCGCTCCATCCGCTTTGTGTGCCTGGTGACCTGTCCGCAAGGCATCAAGACCTTCCACGACGCCCACCCGGATGTGCCCGTCTACACACCCGCCGTCGATCGTGGCCTGAACGAGCACGGGTACATCGTTCCCGGGCTGGGCGATGCCGGGGACCGGATCTTCGGCACGAAGTAAGGCCCACCCCCATCGCTGGCTCACTGCGTGTGGCCAGCTCCGCCCCTCAAGGGGCGGCGCCTACGGCCCGGCGAAGCCGGTTCCGTGGCGCCCCGGTCCCGTCGCCCGCGCTTCGAACGGCTCATTCTGTTTCGATACTTTGTTGAAACACGGGGTTGGGCCGGATGGGTTAACGTTCGGGGATGGCTGCTCTTCCTGTTTCTTCCTGGTCCCTGGGCTGGCGCACGCTGTGGCGCGACTGGCGCGCTGGCGAGTTGCGCTTGCTGGTGATTGCCGTGGTACTGGCCGTGGCGGCCCTGACCGCTGTCGGATTCTTTGCTGACCGCCTGCAGAACGGGCTCAACCGGGATGCGCGGGCGCTCATCGGGGGGGACGCCGTGGTGGCCAGCGACAACCGGCCGTCCGATGCCTTTGCCACCCGCGCGGCGGAGCTGGGACTGCGCAGCGCGCAGACGCTTGGTTTTCCGACCATGGGGCGCGCACCCGACGATCTGGGTGGCGCGGCCCGACTGGTGGCCCTGAAAGTGGTGGCGCCCGGTTACCCCCTGCGCGGTGTCCTGCGCGTGGCATCCGCACCGGGTGCCCCCGATGCACCGACCCAGGACATTCCCGCGCCCGGCACCGCCTGGGTCGATCAGGCCCTGCTCGTGGCGCTGGACCTGCAGGTGGGCCAGAACCTGCTGCTGGGCGATGTGGCGCTGCGCATTGATCGCATTCTGGTGGTGGAGCCCGACCGTGGCGCGGGCTTCATGACCTTTGCGCCCCGGGTGATGATCCATGACGCGGATCTGCCCGCCACTGGCCTGCTGCAGCCGGCCAGCCGCGTGACCTGGCGACTGGCCGTGGCCGGTGAAGACGCTGCGGTCCGGCGCTGGAGCGATTGGGCCCAGGCCGAGATCGACCAGCCCGAGGTCCGCGGCATGCGCCTCGAATCGCTTGAAGGGGGGCGGCCGGAGATGCAGCAGACCCTGGAGCGGGCCGAGAAATTCCTCAATCTGGTGGCCCTGCTGGCCGCCTTGCTCTCGGCGGTGGCGGTGGCCATTGCGGCCCGCGGCTTCGCCCAGCGCCATCTGGACGACTGCGCCATGCTGCGTGTGCTGGGTCTGTCCCAGGGTGTGATGGCGCGCGCCTATGCCTTTGAGTTCCTCGTGGTCGGCCTGGTGGCCAGTGCGCTGGGCGTCGCCATCGGTTACGGGGTGCACCACGCCTTCGTGGTGTTGCTGTCCGGTCTGGTGGAGTCGGCCTTGCCGCCGCCTTCGGTCTGGCCGGTGTTGCTGGGTCTGGGCATGGGGCTGACGCTGATGGTGGCCTTCGGCCTGCCGCCGGTGCTGCAACTGGCCCGCGTGCCGCCCCTGCGCGTCATCCGCCGCGATGTCGGACAGCTCAAACCCGCCACGCTGGCCGTGCTGGGCCTGGGTATCGCCGGCTTTGCCGGCCTGCTGCTGGTGGCCAGCCGGGACCTGGTGCTCGGTGGGATCGCGGTGGGAGGCTTTGCAGCGGCGGTGGCTGTGTTCGCCCTGGTCAGCTGGCTTTCGGTGCGCTTGCTGCGGGTGAGCGTCAACGAGACCACCGCGCCCCGTGCGTTGGTGCTGGCCACCCGCCAGTTCTCGGCACGTCCCGTCTTCGCCGTGGTGCAGATCAGTGCCCTGGCCGTGGGCCTGCTGGCTCTGGTGCTGCTGGTGCTGTTGCGCACCGACCTGATCGCCAGCTGGCGCAACGCGACGCCGCCCGATGCGCCAGACCGCTTCGTCATCAACATCCAGCCCGAGCAGGGCGATGCCTTCCGTCAGACGCTGGCACAGGCCGGCGTCGAGCGCTACGACTGGTTTCCCATGATCCGGGGCCGACTGGTCACTGTCAATGGTCAGGCGGTGCAGCCCGAGCAGTACGCCACCGACCGGGCGCAACGGCTGGTCGAGCGCGAGTTCAACCTCTCGCACACCGCCGAGAAGCCCGCACACAACACCGTGAGCGCCGGTCGCTGGACCGACGATGAGGCCGATGGGCTGAGTGTCGAGGACGGTCTGGCCGAGGAACTCGGTCTCCAGCTTGGGGACCGCCTCGGCTTCGATATCTCTGGCCAGATCGTCGAGCGGCGCATCACCAGCCTGCGCAAGGTGGACTGGGGCTCGATGCGGGTCAACTTCTTCGTGATCTTCCCGGTCTCGTCCCTGCCGGAGGTGCCCGTCACCTACATCAGCGCCTTCCGGGCGCCAGCGGGCGATCTCCGCTTTGACAACGCGCTGGTGCGCCAGTACCCCAACATCACCAACGTGGACATGAGCCAGACGATTGGTCAGGTGCAGCGCGTGCTGGGACAGGTGATCCGTGCGGTGGAGTTCCTGTTCGGCTTTGCATTGGCCGCCGGCCTGGTCGTGCTGTTGGCCACCATCACCGCCACCCGCGGTGAGCGTGAGCGGGAATTCGCGGTGCTGCGCGCGGTGGGCGCCGGCTCGGTGCTGCTGCGGCGCGTGCAGCGCATCGAACTGCTGGGCGTGGGCCTGCTGGCCGGTTTTCTGGCCTCGGTGGTGGCGGTGGTCGTCGGCTGGGCACTGGCGAAATACGCCTTCCAGTTCAGCTGGCAGCCGCCCCTGCTCGTCCCGCTGGCGGGGTCGCTGGCGGGTGGTCTGCTGGCACTGGGTGCCGGCTGGTGGACCTTGCGCGGCATCCTGCGGACCCCCGTTGTCGATACCCTGCGAAAGGCCAGTGCCTGATGACCATGGAACCACCCAAGAAGCCGTCCACCCCCTTCGATTGGATCGGGGGAGAACCCCGGGTGCGGGCGCTGGTCGACCGCTTCTACGACCTGATGGACATCGAACCAGGCTACCGGGAGTTGCGTGCCGCCCACGGCAGCCTGCTGGACGATGCGCGCGACAAGCTGTTCTGGTTTCTGTGCGGCTGGCTGGGCGGTCCGTCGTATTACGAAGACCGGTTCGGCCATCCCCGGCTGCGCATGCGCCACATGCCCTTTGCCATCGGCATCCGTGAACGCGACCAGTGGCTGGCCTGCATGGACCAGGCCATGGGCGAGACGGGGGTGCCCGAGGACTTGCGGGCACGGCTGCGCGAGAGTTTCTTTCGCACCGCCGACTGGATGCGCAACACCCCGGGATCCTGAGCCTCAGCGGCCGACCGGCCGCAGCAGCACCACCAGTGCGCCGGCACCGCCCTCGGCCGGCCGGGCCTGCACAAAGGCCATGACCTCGTTTTTCTGCACCAGCCAGCGTTGCACGCGGCCCTTGAGCACCGGGGTGCGACCGGGAGAGCCCAGACCTTTGCCGTGTACCACGCGCACACAGCGCAGGCCTGCCTGGTGGCAGTCGCGGATGAACTGTCCCAGGGCTTCGCGTGCCTGGTCGGTGCGCAGGCCATGCAGATCAATCTGGCGCTGGATGCTCCAGTGCCCCTCCCGCAGCTTGCGCATGACGTCGTCACCCAGACCCGGCCGGCGGAAACTCAGGTGTTCGTCGGTGTGCAGCAGGGTCTCGACGTCAAACTCGTCCGACAGGGCCTCCTGCATCACGGCCTGCTCGTCGCGCTGGCGCTGCACCGGCCGGGGCGGGACGGCAGGTGGACGGTGGTGCACCCGCCGCTGGTCGTTCAGGGGCCGCACGGGGCCCACCGTCAATTCGAAAAGCCTGCGCTGGCGCTCCTCTCGCTGGGCGCGCTCACGCTCGGCCGCCGCCTGAGCAGCGGCGGCCTCGGCACGGGCGCGCAACTCGCGCCTCAACTCACCCAGATCGGCCAGCGCATGAACCTTCATGCCCCGCATTGTCCCGCAGCCTGCAAGACCGTGCGGGTCAGACCGGCAAGTTCACACCAGTCCCATTTCCGCCATCGAGGCGGCCTCGGTCCGCGTGACAATGAAATGGTCCAGTACCCGCACGTCCACCAGGGACAGCGCGGCCGTGAGCGATTGGGTCAGGGTCTCGTCGGCGCGGGACGGCCGGGCCGTCCCGCTGGGGTGGTTGTGGGCCAGCACCACGGCCGCCGCGTGGTGGTGCAGGGCACGCAACACCACCTCCCGCGGGTAGACGCTGGTCTGGGTCAGGGTGCCGCGAAACAGCTCTTCCAGCACGATCAGGCGGTTCTGGCTGTCCAGGAACAACACGCAGAAAACCTCGTGCTCCCGCGCGCCCAGCTGCAGCTGCAGGTAGTGACGGACAGCGGCGGGGCTGTCGAACAGAGGCTGCTCGCGCAACTCCTGCACCAGGGCGCGGCGCGAGAGCTCCAGCACGGCCGACAGCTCGGCCCGTTTGGCCGGCCCCAGGCCCCGGACGCTGCGCAGCACCTCGGGCGAGGCATGCAGCAGACCCGCAACACCACCGAGACGCTCGAGCACCTCGGCGGCCAGCTGCATCACGCCCTTGCCTTGCAGGCCGGTGCGCAGCAGCAGGGCCACGAGTTCGGTGTCGCTGAGCGTGCCAGCGCCGCGCGCGAGCAGCTTTTCGCGCGGTCGCGCGTCGGCCGGCAGGCCCCTCACACCTGGCCGTGTGGATGCTTCCATGGTCTTTTCCTCCCTGTCTGGCCCGCTTTTTACAATAGCGGCTTGGGGTCTTGACGCCCCCTCATCCCCCAGCTTGATGACGAAAGGCCGCTGCTGGCCCGCCATCTAACCGGAAACACGCATGTCCCAAGTCCAAGAAGGCTCCTTTCTGACCCTGCATTACCGCCTGTCCGGCCCCGATGGCCAGGTGGTGATCAACACCTTCGAGGGGCAACCGGCCACGCTGAGCATCGGCGGCGGGCAGCTCTCGCCCGCCATCGAGCAGCGCCTGCTGGGGCTGGCTGAAGGGGTGCACACCACCATCGAGCTGGCCGCCGGCGAGGCCTTCGGTGAACGCCAGCCCGACATGCTGCAATGGGTGGCGCGCAAGCTGCTGAACGAACTGGGTGATCCGCATGAGCAGTACGCCGTGGGTGATGTGGTGCAGTTCCCCACACCCGACGGGCTGGGCAGCTACGCGGGCGCCGTGCGCGAGGTGCGCGAGGATGGCGCGGTGCTGTTCGACTTCAACCACCCGCTGGCCGGCCAGCCGGTGACCTTTGAAGTGCAGCTGATCGGAGTCCTGTGATGTCTGAGATCCTTCTGGCAGAGCCGCGAGGCTTCTGCGCCGGCGTGGACCGGGCCATCGAGATCGTGGAGCGGGCGCTGGCCAAGTTCGGCCGGCCCATCTATGTGCGTCACGAGATCGTGCATAACACCTATGTGGTCAACGACCTCAAGGCCAAGGGTGCCATCTTCATCGAGGAGCTGGACGAGGTGCCACCGGGGGCGACCCTGGTGTTTTCGGCCCACGGCGTCAGCAAGGCCGTCCAGGACGAGGCCGAGCGCCGGGGATTCCGCATTTTCGACGCGACCTGTCCGCTGGTGACCAAGGTGCATGTGGAGGTGGCCAAGTTGCACCGCGAGGGCTACGAGTTCATCATGATCGGCCACAAGGGTCATCCGGAGGTCGAGGGGACCATGGGCCAGCTCGACAGCGGCATCCACCTGGTGGAGGACGAGGCAGACGTGGCGCGCGTTCAGCTGACGCAGACCGAGAAGCTCGCGGTGGTCACCCAGACGACGCTCAGTGTGGACGATGCCGCGGGCATCCTTGCGGCCGTCAAGGCGCGCTTTCCACAGGTGCGCGAGCCCAAGCAGCAGGATATCTGCTACGCCACCCAGAACCGCCAGGATGCGGTCAAGCTGCTGAGTCCGCAGGTCGACATCGTGATCGTGGTGGGCAGTCCGACCAGTTCCAACAGCAACCGCCTGCGTGAGGTGGCCCTCAAGCTGGGCACCCCGTCGTACATGGTGGACAACGCCGACGAGCTGCGTCCCGAATGGTTCGAAGGCAAGACAAGGGTGGGCCTGACCGCCGGGGCTTCCGCGCCCGACATCCTGGTGCAGCAGGTGATCGATCGCCTGCGCGAACTCGGGGCCATCGCCGTGCGGCGCATGGAGGGCCTGACCGAGACCGTCAAGTTTCCGCTGCCCAAGGGCCTGAAGCTTGACGACGATGCGTCGGTCAGCCACCTGCACTGAGCGCCGCGAACCTGCCCGGCCGCGCGCCAAACCTACAATCGACCCATGCTAGACATCCTTCAACTCCGCAAAGACCTGGACGCCGTGGTGGCGCGCCTGGAAACCCGCAAGCAGCCCCAGCCCTTCCTGGATGTGAACGCCTTCCAGGCCCTGGAGCATGAGCGCAAGGCCCTGCAGACGCGCACCGAGAGCCTGCAGGCCCAGCGCAACAGCCTGTCCAAACAGATCGGCATGCTCAAGGGCAAAGGCCAGCACGCCGAGGCGGAGGCCGTGATGGCCCAGGTGGGCGAGATGAAGGCCGAACTGGAAGCCTCCGCCGCGCGTCTGGACGTGATCCAGACCGAGTTGCAGACCCTGTTGCTGGCCGTGCCCAACCTGCCGCATGAGAGCGTGCCGGTGGGGGCGGGCGAGGAGGGCAACGTGATGGTGCGCCAGTGGAGTCCTGACGGCAAAGGGCCGCGCACGTTCGACTTCGAGGTTCGTGACCATGTGGACATCGGCGAGAAGCTGGGCCTGGATTTCGACACCGGCACCAAGCTGGCCGGCTCCCGCTTCACCTTCATGCGCGGCCCCATTGCCCGCCTGCACCGCGCGCTGGCCCAGTTCATGCTGGACACGCAGACCCAGCAGCACGGCTACACCGAGTGCTACACGCCCTACATCGTCAACGCCGACACGCTGCGCGGCACCGGCCAGTTGCCCAAGTTCGAGGCCGACCTGTTCGCGGCCAACAAGGGTGGCCAGGAGGGTGCGGACGAGAACCAGGCGCTGTACCTGATCCCGACCAGCGAGGTGACGCTGACCAACGTGGTGCGTGACACCGTGCTGGCCGAAGCCGACCTGCCCATCAAGCTGACGGCCCACACGCCGTGCTTCCGTTCCGAAGCCGGCAGCGCCGGCCGCGACACGCGCGGCATGATCCGCCAGCATCAGTTCGACAAGGTCGAGATGGTGCAGATCGTGCATCCCGAGAAGAGCTACGAAGCGCTGGAAGAGATGACCCGCCACGCGGAGGCCATCCTGCAGAAGCTGGGCCTGCCCTACCGCGTGATGAGCCTGTGCACCGGCGACATGGGTTTCGGTGCCAGCAAGACCTATGACCTGGAGGTCTGGGTGCCGGCGCAGGGCACCTACCGCGAGATCAGCTCGGT
>JAJPEW010000250.1 GCA_021166755.1 Hydrogenophaga sp.
CAGCGCGATGCCGTAGATGAACGCGACGATGCTGCCCATCGCGAACCGGCGGTCCTTGAACAGCGACAGGTTCATCAATGGATCCATCCCTCGGTCGGGGTGGCGCTGTCGCGCGCGCAGGGTCCGGCGCTGCAGCCACACAAAGCCGATGAGAACGATCAGTGCCGTCAGCAGCAGCACCATGCCCCAGGCCGGTGTCGGCCCCTGGAGTTCGACCAGGCCGTTGAGCAGGCACAGTGTCCCGATGGTCGCCAGGGTCAGGCCTGCCCAGTCCAGTCGGGCGCCCTTGGGGTCGGCGGCCTGCCCGCCAGGTGAGGTGACGGGCACGTAGCGCCGGGCCAGCCAGAGCGAGGCGATGCAGAACGGTACCACCATGAAGAAGATCGATCGCCAGCCGAAGGCATCGACCAGCAGGCCACCGATGCTGGGGCCCAGCGCGGGTGCCAGCACCACGCCCATGCCGAAAATGCCGCTGGCGCGTCCCTGTTCATGGGGCTCAAAGGCGCGCAGGATGATGATCGCCGGAATGGGCTGGAGGACGCCCGCCGCCAGTCCTTCGGCCACGCGGGCCGCCAGCACCAGGGGATAGTGGTTGGCCACCCCCCCGGCCAGGCCACCGGCCAGCAGCAGCCAGATGCAGGTGCTGTAGGTGCGACGGTAGCCATACCGCGCCAGCAGCCAGGGTGTGGTCAGCATGGACACCGTCATGGCGGCCATGAAGGCCGAGGTCACCCACTGGGCGCGCTCCTGCCCCAGCACGAAGTGCTGACTCATGTCCGGTATCGCCACGTTGATGATGGTCGAGGACATGATGGCGGCCATGGTCCCGACCATCACCGACAGCAGCAGCAGCCATCGGTAACGTTCGCCGTAGCGCTCGCGAAGGGCGGGCAGGGATCCAGGTGGGTGCGACACGGTTCAGTTCCGGGGCCTCTGCCACATGCGCCACAGCCGAATGCCCAGCAGCACCAGCGGCGCGCTGTGCAGCAGCAGGTCAAAGATGTCCAGCGGCCGGGTCAGTGTGCCCTGCGAGAGCATGCGCAACTTCTCGATCAGGTGCGGTTCGGGCACGATGGGCGCCACGGCCAGCCACAGGGCAATGGCAATCAGCCATCCCAGCGGGAAGCGGTCCAGCCAGCCCATCATGCCCGGGTCTCTGCCGCGAAGCGGGCCACGCAGGCACTGCAGACGCAGGCCTTGCCGCGGGCCTCGTCGGGGATCCTGTCGAGCAGAGCAGGATCGAACGATGCGCTCACGCACCAGCAGGGCGCTTGCGGCTGGCCGGTGGCCCGCTCGATCTCCATGGCACAGCGGTTGTCGGCGCCGCACAGGGGGCAGCGCGTCGCATCAAAAGGGGCATCGGGGCTCATGCGCATCAGTGTAGGTCCTCACCCGGGAATGCGCTGCGTGATATGGTCTGCGCCCATGTTCCGTTGTCTGTTGAATCTGATCCTGGGGGCGCTCCTGCCGACCGTGGCCATGGCCGCCGGCGACCCGCACCGCGTACCCGATACCCTGGCCCAGCGTTTGCAGGCCTGCACCGTCTGCCATGGGCAGGAGGGCCGCGCGACCAACGCCGGCTACTTTCCGCGCATTGCGGGCAAGCCGGCCGGCTACCTCTATCACCAGTTGCTGCACTTTCGCGATGGGCGGCGCAACAACGCCGGCATGAGTTTTCTGCTCGATCACATGAGCGATGCCTACCTGCGCGACATCGCGACCCACTTTGCCGGTCTGGACCTGCCCTATCCGCCACCGCTGCCACCGGCCGCCGGGTCGGCGGATCTGGCACGGGGGGAGCGGCTGGTGCGCCAGGGGGACCCCGCCCGCGGTTTGCCGGCCTGCGTCGCCTGTCATGGCGCATCCATGACCGGTGTGACCCCGGCTGTTCCGGGGCTGCTGGGCCTGCCGCGCGATTACCTGATCGGTCAGCTGGGGGCCTGGCAGACCGGTTTGAGGCAGGCTTTCGCCCCCGACTGCATGGCGCGCATCGCCCGCGCCATGGCACCGCAGGACATCTCGGCTGTGGCCAGCTGGCTGGCGTCGCAACCGGTGCCGGTGCCGGCCCATCCGCAGGCGGCCCTGCCGGCGCCCATGCCCATGGAGTGCGGTCTCACACCGCCGGCCCGCGGGGGACGGCCATGAACACCCGCCATCCTCTTCGTGTGGTGGCGGCGGTGCTGGCCGCCGCCGTGTTGCTGCTCGGCGCGCTGATCGGCATGGAGCTGTCTGCGACGGCGCTGGCGCCGCAGACGGGCGACCTGCCGATGGCCGACGATGCCACCGTCGCCCGTGGCGCCTATCTGGCGCGCGCGGGCAACTGCGTGGCCTGCCACACCGCCCGCGGCGGCGAGCCCTACGCGGGCGGGCATCCGATCCGCACCCCCTATGGCACGCTGGTGGGCGGCAACCTGACCCCGGACCGGGAGACCGGTCTCGGCAACTGGTCGCCTCAAGCCTTCCGGCGTGCGTTGCATGAAGGCATTTCGCGTGATGGACGCCTGCTGTATCCGGCCTTTCCCTACGCCCACACCACGCGCCTGAGCGACGCCGATGTGGATGCCCTGTACGCCTACCTGCGCTCGGTTCCGGCCGTGGCGCGCGCCAACGAGCTGCACGACCTGCGCTTTCCCTACAACACCCCGGTGGCGCTGGCGCTGTGGCGCCTGCTCAACTTCGAGCCTGGCCGACAGATGGAGGACGCCACGCGCAGCGCTGAATGGAACCGAGGCGCCTACCTGACCGAAGGGGTGGCCCATTGCGCCGCCTGCCACAGCCCGCGCGACGCGCTGGGTGGCACCGGGCTGGCCCTGGCCGGCGGTCTCATGCCCGATGGCCGCTGGTACGCACCCTCGCTGCTGGATCCGGCCGAGGCCGGCGTGCAGGACTGGCCAGCCAGCCGGATTGCGGCGCTGCTGAAAAACGGCAGCATCGACAGCGCCACCGTCATGGGGCCAATGGCCGAGGTGGTTTTTCATGGCACCTCGCACCTGGATGAAGCCGATTTGCAGGCCATCGCCACCTATCTGCGCGAACTGCCAGCGCAGCCCGCCCGCCGGCCCGACTTCGAGCATGCCGACGAGGGCCTGATGCGCCTGGGCGCCAAGGTCTACGAGCAGCACTGCGCCGACTGTCATGGCGCGCAGGGCCAGGGCGCACCGGGCGCCTATCTGCCCCTGGCGGGCAACCGGGCGGTCCTTGCCGGATCGGCGGTCAACACCATCCAGGCCATCCTCAGCGGCGGATTTTCGCCGGCCACCGCCGGCAACCCGCAGCCCTACGGCATGCCGCCGTTTCGCACCATCCTCTCCGACACCGAGGTGGCGGCGGTGGCCAGCTTCATCCGGCAGTCCTGGGGCAACCGGGCCGGCCCCGTCTCGTCGCTGGATGTGCAGCGCGTGCGCTGAGCCGCCTCAACCGATGCGGAACTGGCCCACTGTGCGGGCCAGGCGCTCGGCCTGATCCTGCAGGCTGCTGGCCGCTGCGGCGCTTTCCTCGACCAGGGCGGCGTTCTGCTGGGTCATCTGGTCCAGATTGCCGATGGCCATGCCCACCTGCTCGATGCCCGATTGCTGCTCCGACGAGGCGGTGGCAATCTCCTGCATCATCTGCGAGACACGGCGCACGTTCTGCACGATCTCCTGCATCACCTCGCCGGTGCGCCCCACCAGGGCCGATCCGGCCTCCACGCTCTCGACCGAATGGCCGATCAGCTGCTTGATCTCCTTGGCGGCTTCCGCGCTGCGCTGGGCCAGGCTGCGCACCTCGCCCGCGACCACGGCAAAACCCCGGCCCTGCTCGCCGGCGCGGGCGGCTTCCACCGCCGCATTCAGCGCCAGAATGTTGGTCTGGAAGGCGATGCCATCGATCACCGAGATGATGTCGTTGATCTTGCGCGAACTGTGGGTGATGGCTTCCATGCTGGCCACCACCTGACCGACCACCGCGCCCGCCAGCAGGGCGGCCGCCACGGTCACCACC
>JAJPEW010000262.1 GCA_021166755.1 Hydrogenophaga sp.
GCCAGCGGCACCGGCCAGATCAACGCGCTGTTCCCGGTGCTGCCGGTCAGCGGTTCGGCCATTCCTCAGCCGGTGGCGTCACGCGCCGATGGCTACACCTCGGTCGCTACCCGACTGTGACCGCGAGCAACACATGCCCCACCTCGTCATCCTCTACACCCCCAACCTGGACAAGCCGGCGGCCGATGGCGGTATCGACATGAGCGCGCTGTGCCGCGCGTTGTGCGACGCCATGCTTTCGGTGCGCGACGAGCAGGACCGTCAGGTCTTTCCCACCGGCGGCACACGTGTGCTGGCCTACCCGGCGGCTCACTTCGCCATCGCTGACGGTGGTGCTGCCGGTGAGGCCGCTGGCTTGGGCCGCGACTACGCCTTCGTCTACATGAACGTGCGCATGGCCAAGGGCCGCAGTGCCCTGGTGCATCAACGTGTGGGCGAGACGCTCAATGCCTGCGTGCGCCAGTGGTTCGGGCCGCAGTTCGAACGCCGGCCCATCGGCGTGACCGTGCAGGTCGACGAAGGCCACGAAGTGTTCGACGCCAAGAACAGTTCCCTGCACCCGCTCTTCAACAAGACATAAAACAACCATGTTCGACGACGCCCTTGTCCAGCAGCTCGCCGCCGAGTTGCAGCGATCCCAGCAGACCCGCACCCAGGTCGAGCATTTCTCCAAACGCCACCCCGGCATGACGATTGAAGACGGCTACCGCATTGGCCGCGCCTGGGTGGATCTGGAGAAGGCCGCCGGCAAACAGGTCATCGGCCACAAGATCGGCCTGACCAGCCGCGCCATGCAGATCAGCAGCCAGATCGACGAGCCCGACTACGGCACCCTGCTCGATGACATGCTCTACACCGCCAGAGCCGGCGAGGTACTGGAGATTCCGGTAAAGAACTTCATCGCCCCGCGCGTCGAGGTCGAGCTGGCCTTCGTGCTCAAGGCGCCGCTGGCTGGCCCGAACGTGACGGTCGAAGACGTGCTGGCCGCGACCGACTACATCACGCCCGCCATCGAGATCATCGATGCGCGCATCGAGCAGTTCGACCGCCACACCAAGGTGATGCGCAAGGTCTACGACACCATCAGCGACAACGCGGCCAACGCCGGCATCGTCATCGGCGCGGGCGACCCGGCCTTCCGTGCCGACCCGCACACCACCAACCGCCCCTGGTGCGGCGCCATCCTGCGGCAGAACGGCGCGGTCGAAGAGACGGGCCTGGCCGCCGGCGTGCAGGGCGACCCCGCCATCGGCATCGCCTGGCTGGCCAACAAACTGGCGCCCTGGGGCGAGACGCTGCAGGCCGGCGAGATCGTGCTGGCCGGCAGCTTCACGCGTCCGGTGGCGGCCAAGGCCGGCGACCTGTTCGAGGCCGACTATGGCCCGCTCGGTTGCCTGCGTTTCCAGTTCATCTGATCGACCGAAGGAGAAAAGACATGGCCGACGCCTTCCTCAAACCCGCCCGCTTCAGCGACGCCGAATGGCAGGCGCGCGTGCAGCTCGCCGCCTGCTACCGCATGTTCGCGCACCTGGGCTGGGCCGAGCTGATCTACAACCACATTTCGCTGCGCGTGCCCGGCCCCGACGATCACTTCCTCATCAACCCCTTTGGTCTGCACTACACCGAGGTCACCGCGTCCAACCTGGTCAAAGTCGATGTGGACGGCAACATCATCGGCAGCAGCGACTGGCCCATCAACCCGGCCGGCTTCACCTTCCACGGCGCCATCCACGCCACCCTGCCCGACGCGCACTGCGTGATGCACGTGCACACCACGCCGACCATGGCCGTGTGCTGCAGTGAGGAGGGGCTGAGTTACACCAACTTCTATGCCGCGCAGCTCTGGGGTCAGGTGGCTTACCACGACTTCGAAGGCATCACCGTGCACCGCGAAGAGGGCGCGCGCATACTCGCATCGGCCGGCGGCAAAAGGGTGCTGCTCCTGCGCAACCACGGCCCTGTCGTCATCGGCCACACGCTGGCGCAGGCCTTCAATCTCATGTGGCTGGTGCAGCGTGCCTGCGAGATCCAGGTGGCGTCGGCTGCGCTGGGCCCGCAGCGCGCCATTCCCGTTCCGGTTCTGGAGGGCTGTGTGCGAGACTCCCTCAACTTCAATCCCAAATACGGCGCTGGTGAGGACTCGTTTGCCGCCATGCAGCGGCTCATTGACCGCATCGATCCAGGGTACCGCGCATGAGTGCACCGATGTTCAATAAGATTGCAGTAGTGGGCGTTGGCGCCATCGGCGGCCTGTTCGCGGGCTGGCTCGGTTCGCGCCTGCCGGCCGGTCAGATCCAGCTCTCGGCCGTGGCGCGTGGCGACACGCTGCGGGCGCTGCGCGAGCGCGGCCTCGTCTGGGTCGACGCCGACGGCGCGGAGCACACGGTGCAGGTGAACGCCAGCGACGACCCCGCGAGCCTGGGCGTGCAGGACCTGGTGATCGTCTCGGTCAAGGGCCCTGCCATGCCGCAGGCGGCGCCCTCGGTGCGTGCCCTCATGGGGCCGCACACGGTCGTGCTGGTGGCCATGAACGGTGTGCCC
>JAJPEW010000280.1 GCA_021166755.1 Hydrogenophaga sp.
GAGCACGGAGACGATCAGCAGGGCGTGACTGAGTGGATTCTCCAGGCCCGACGTGGCGTAGTCGACATAGGCTTTGGACAGCAGCAGGGCCATTCCTGCGGCAATCGCACCACCCCGCAAGCCTCCCAGCTTGCAGAGCAGCAACCAGTAAGCCAGCAGGCTGGTGACAATGGACGCGGCGAAGGTGCCCGCGTAGATGTTGGACGTGATGGAAGAGAAGGCCGCCAGCACAAACATCCAGAGCGGATGGGTGTAGGCTTGGACCCGTTCGTCGATGTTGAAGCGCAACCCATAGCCGTGCTCGAAGTTGAGCACAGTGCGCATGGTGATCATCGCGTCATCGGAGATCCATGCGGTGCGCAGGATGGTGAGCAGGAAGATGGAGCCCAGGGCAAACGCTGCAGCTTTTCGGTAACTGGTGTGGGTCATGGGCTGACTGACCATCGATCCTGCGCGGACCGGGTTGAAGAGGGCTGACCAGCTGTGGTGATCAAGCCTGTTGGTAAACCCGGATGGTCCAGGAGTGGCCGCCCTGGTTCACTGCTCTGGAACTCTCCACCAAGCGGTTGTTCCGGTCCAGCATTTGCCAGACCTTGCGGGCCTTGATCATGTCGAACATGGACACCACGAACACGCCATTCGGGCTGAGATGATCACGATACCGGCGCAGTACGGATTCAGGATCGTCAAGATAATAGAGCATCTCATTGAACACAATGACGTCGTACTTCTGCTCGGGCTCGTAGTGCTCAACGTTGCCGACCAGGAAGCGGGTTCGCTCACCACCATGGTTCCGATCCGCTCGGGCAACTGCGTCAAGGGACAGGTCAACGCCAACATAGTGGCTGAAGATGTCCAGATTCAGGTGTCGGCGCAAGATGCCTTCACCGCAGCCATGGTCGAGCAGGGCGCCGCCACGGGAATAGCAGTGGCAAAAGCTCGCGATGATCCCGTAGCGGGCAATTTCACTGGATCCGCGCAGGTAGTCCCAGTGACCACCCGCATACTCTGCGTCCCAGTTGGCACGAGTAGTCTGCTGTGGCGAGTATTTGAAGGCGTTGACGGCGATCTCTGGCAGGTAAGCCGAGATCATGCACCGCAAGTGTCTGCGCCAGCGCTTCCAGCCTGTGGCCAACGAGGAGTAGCCAATACTGACCTCCACGGGTACCGCCGGCTGACTCGAGGGTATCTCTGATGGCTCGATGGAGTTTGGCATGGTGGCAATGCTTGTCGCCCGTCATCGGCGAAGGCCGTGGGCAAGAGTGGAATATTTAGTAATAAAGTACTAATAATTTCGCATCCTAGCCTGTGATCTTAATCGGCATGCATTTCATCCGGGAACCCAGATTCGGGAGTGTTGCCGTCTGGAGACAGTGGGCAGACTTAAGGCGCCAGTAAGCCAAGGGCCAGGGAGATGCTCGCCAGGCCCAGCAGGGTGGATAGGGTGACCAGGCCGGCCACGTAGCCACCGTCGTAGCCCATGCGTGCTGCGAGCACATAGCAGCTGGAGGCGGTGGGCACGGCAGAGAACATCAGCAAGGCCAGGAACTGGGCGCTGTCCAGCCCGAACGCTTGGGCCAGCAAGGTGGCGAGCAGGGGCATGGCCAGGTGTTTGATACCCAGTACCTGCATCGCCAGCAACCTGGCCTTGGCCAGCGATCCGAAGTGCATGCCGGCACCGGCCGCCATCAGTCCCAGCGCCAGAGACGACTGCCCAACCCGTTCCACGCTGGGTTGCAGCCAGCCGGGAATGGACAGGCCCAGCAGGTTGGCCACCAGCCCGCTGGCCGTGGCGATGATCAGCGGGTTGCGCACGAGTTCGCGGGCGAAGCCCCTGTTGGCGTGGCGTGCCATGGGCCAGACCGCGCCCACATTGAAGAGCGGAACGCACACGCCGATCAGCACGGCGATGTGCAGCAGTCCGTCAGGCCCCATCAGCTTGGACGCCAGCGCCAGTGCGATGAACGAGTTGAAACGGAAGCCCACCTGGGCGCTGGCAGCATGCAGGCGGCGGTCGATGTGGCGCCCCAGCCATGGCCAGTGGGGCAGCGAGTAGGACAGGGCGATGGCGGCGGTGCCCAGGCTGACCCCGGCTAGCGCCAGGCTGGAGGCCGCTGCGAAGTCGATCGGGCTGCGCACGATCGAGTGGAAAAGCAGGACCGGGAACAGGAAGTAGTAGACCAGGCTCTCGGTGGGCTCCCACACCTTGCGGTTGAGCGGTGTGAACCGGCACAGCAGGTAGCCGCAGAGGATCAACAGAAAGTCGGGCAGCAGCAGGGGGAGGTAGGTCACGCCGTGGAGCATAGCGTCAGCCCGTGGACCGGACTGGGGGTTTTCACTTATGTGTTGTCCCCATGGTGTCCATCGGCTGGCACGGCTAGAGTCGGGGCGTCCATCCCCCGGGTGGTGGCTGATCCGTCCTGTCCCGATTCATCCGGTTAGGATCAGGGGGTCAGTCTTTCCAGCCTTTCCAGAACAGGAGATCCTGCTATGTTTTCTCGTCGTCATGTCGTTGGCGTTGCCGCCGCTTCGGTCCTGTTGGTCGGTACTGCCGCCGCCCAGGGCTTTCCAAGCAAGCCCATCCGCCTGCAGGTACCCTTCGCGCCGGGTGGAACGACCGACATCATCGCGCGCGTGATGTCCGAACCGCTGGGCAAGGCCCTTGGCCAGAACATGGTGGTGGAAAACAAGGCCGGCGGCGGTGGCGTGGTGGGTGCCGCTGAATTGGCCCGTGCGCCGGCCGATGGACACATCCTGGGCATGGCCACGGTGTCGACCACGGCGGCCAACCCGGCGATTAACCCCAAGATTCCGTACAACACGCTGACCGATTTCACGCCGATCACCAACATCGCGGCCACCCCGAACGTGATCGCGGTGCATCCCAGCTTTCCCGCCAAGGACTTCAAGGCTTTCCTGGCCGAAATCAAGCGCAATCCGGGCAAGTACAGCTATGCCAGTTCCGGCACGGGCGGCATCGGGCATCTGCAGACCGAGCTGTTCAAGAGCCTGACCGGCGCGTTCATCACCCACATTCCTTACCGTGGCGCCGGTCCGGCCCTGAACGACACCGTCGGTGGTCAGGTGCCGATCATCTTTGACAACCTGCCTTCTGCCTTGCCGCACATCAAGGCTGGCCGCCTGGTGGCGATCGTCGTGGCGGCACCCGAGCGGCTGTCGGTGCTGCCTGACGTGCCGACTTTCAAGGAGGTGGGTCTGGAGCCGGTGAATCGCATGGCCTACTATGGCCTGATCGCGCCCAAGGGCCTGCCCAAGGATGTGGTGGACAAGGTCTACAACGCGACTCAGCAGGCCCTCAAGGACCCGGCGGTGCGCAAGCGCATCGAGGACACCGGCTCGCTGATCGTGGCCAACACGCCTGATCAGTTCACCGCGCAGATCAAGGCCGAGTACGAGGTGTACAAGGACGTGGTGACCAAGCAGAAGCTGTCCTTGAACTGAGCATGGATGCGGCGGCCGCCCTGTCTCGCAGCGAGGCCAGTGTCGCCGCGTTCACCGACAGCCTGTGGCTGGAAGAGGGGCTGTCCCGCAATACCCTGGACGCCTATCGGCGTGACCTGATGGGTTTGTCACGCTGGCTGGCCCCCCAGGGCCGGTGGCTTCCCGAGGTGGCCGAATCGGAACTTCACGGGTACTTCGCGCAGCGCCATTCGCAAACGCGGGCCACCACGGCCAACCGGCGTCTGACCGTGTTCAAGCGCTATTTTCGTTGGGCCTTGCGGGAGCGTCTGATTGCCGACGATCCCACCCTGCGGCTGCTTGCAGCCCGTCAGCCCTTGAGGGTACCGAAAAGCCTCAGCGAGGCGCAGGTGGAGGCCCTGTTGCAGGCCCCCGATGTGACCGATCCCCTTGGCCTCAGGGATCGGGCCATGCTGGAGTTGATGTACGCCAGCGGGTTGCGGGTGAGCGAACTGGTGGGGCTGAAGACCCACCATCTGGGGTTGTCCGAGCATGTCCTGCGGATCACCGGCAAGGGCAGCAAGGAGCGCCTGGTGCCCTTTGGCGCCGAAGCGGCCCGCTGGCTCAGCCACTACCTGCAGGAGGCACGCCCTGCGATACTGGCCGGTCAGCAGACGGAGGACCTGTTCGTCACCTCGCGAGGGCCCAAACCGGGGCAGTCCATGAGTCGCGTCATGTTCTGGCACATCGTCAAGCGCTATGCGGTGGTGGCTGGGATCACGTCTACCTTGTCGCCGCACACCTTGCGTCATGCCTTTGCGACCCACCTGCTCAACCATGGTGCCGATCTTCGTGCCGTCCAGATGCTGCTGGGTCACGCCGACATTTCGACCACCACCATCTACACGCATGTGGCGCGCGAGCGGCTCAAGTCGATCGTGTCGCAGCACCACCCCCGGGGTTGATGGAGGCGTTCAGTCCTCCAGCACCCGCACCTTCACCGTCTTGCCCTTGACCCGGGTGGTCGACAGGCGGCTGGCCACCTGCTGGGCGATGGCGCGATCCACCGCCACGTAGGTGGACCATTCGTTGACGTTGATCTTGCCCACCTGCTCGCGGGTGTACCCCAGGTCGGCGGTGAGCGCGCCCAGCACGTCCCCGGGGCGGATCTTTTCCTTGCGTCCGCCCTGAATGTGCAGCGTGGCCATGGGTGGCAGCAGGGGCTCTGCGCTGGCGGGGGTCAGTTCGCTGATCGGGTACCACCGGGCTTCGCTGCCCTGCAACTGCTCAATGCGGCCCACGCAGCCCATCTCGTCCATGCTGGCCAGGTTCAGTGCCAGACCCTTTTCTCCGGCACGGCCGGTGCGCCCGATGCGGTGGACATGCACCTCGGGGTCGGGCGTCATGTCCACATTGATCACGGCGGCCAGGCTGGCGATGTCCAGCCCGCGCGCGGCCACGTCGGTGGCCACCAGCACCGAACAACTGCGGTTGGCGAAACGCACCAGCACCTGGTCGCGTTCGCGCTGTTCCAGTTCACCGAACAGGGCCAGCGCGCTGAAGCCCTGCGCCTGCAGCACGGCAACCAGGTCGCGGCACTGCGCCTTGGTGTTGCAGAACGCAATCGTGCTGGCCGGGCGGAAATGGAGCAGCAACTGGCTGACCACGTGCAGGCGATCCTTGTCGTTCACTTCATACCAGCGCTGTTCGATCTGCGCCGGACTGTGTTGCGCCTGCACAGCAATCGTCTGCGGATCGCGCATGAACTGCGACGCGAGCTTGGCGATGCCTTCGGGGTAGGTGGCCGAGAACAGCAGCGTCTGGCGCTCCTTTGGGCACTGTTTGGCTACCTTGGCGATGTCGTCGAAGAAGCCCATGTCCAGCATGCGGTCAGCCTCATCCAGCACCAGTGTGTTCAGCGCGTCCAGCTGCAGACTGCCGCGCTCCAGGTGGTCCATGATGCGGCCGGGTGTGCCAACCACAATGTGTGCGCCGTGCTCCAAGGTGGCCAGTTGGCCTCGCAGTGGCACGCCACCGCAGAGCGTGACGACCTTGATGTTGTCGTCTGCGCGAGCCAGGCGCCGGATTTCGGTGGTGACCTGGTCGGCCAGCTCGCGTGTTGGGCAAAGCACCAGGGTCTGCACGGCAAAGCGGCGCGGGTTCAGATTCGCCAGTAGCGCCAGAGCAAAAGCGGCGGTCTTGCCGCTGCCGGTCTGCGCCTGGGCAATCAGGTCCTTGCCCAGCAAGGCGGGTGGCAGGCACGCCGCCTGGATGGGCGTCATGTCCAGGTAACCCAGTTGCCGCAGGTTGGACAGGGTGGCTGGTGACAGCAGAAGGGAGGCGAAATCGGTCGAGACAGCGGAAGACATGCGCGATTATCCGCGCTGTGGCCGATGGACGCCCAAAAGAAAAGCCGCTGGCACCAGGGTGCCAGCGGCTTCAGGGGTGGCAGAGGTCAATGAGCGGACGCCGATGCGGCACCAATGCCGGTCTCGGAGCGGACCTGCTGCGCCAGGAAGCCGGCCTTGTCCTTGGCCGCCTGCGCACTGCCGTCCAGCAGCGAGAACACCCAGATGCCGACGAAACCGATGGTCATCGAAAACAGTGCCGGTGACGCATAGGGGAACGGTGCACTGCCTTTGGCGTTGCCCAGTACCGCTTCCCACACCGAGGCGGACAACACGGTCAGGATGACCGAAGATGCCAGCCCCAGGAAGCCGCCGATGACCGCGCCGCGCGTGGT
>JAJPEW010000012.1 GCA_021166755.1 Hydrogenophaga sp.
GTGCGCTGGATCCGTGCTGCCACCGGACGCAGCAAGCTCCTGGTGTTCAATGGCTGTTACCACGGGACCATCGAAGACGTGTTTGTCGATCTGGTGGACGGCCGGCCCGTGCAGCGAGACAGTCTGCTCGGTCAGGTGCACAACCTGCTGGAACACACGGTTGTGGTCGAGTTCAACGATCTGCCTGCCCTGGAAGCGGCGCTTGCGGACGGCGACGTGGCCTGCGTGCTGGCCGAACCGGTGATGACCAACATCGGTAGGGTGTTGCCCGCCGCCGGCTTCTGGGAACAGGCACAGGAACTGATCCGCCGCCATGGCGCGCTGCTGGTGCTCGACGAGACCCACACGATCAGCACGGGCCCGGGCGGTTACACCCGCGCCCATGGTCTGAGTCCGGATGCTCTTGTGCTGGGCAAACCGGTGGGGGGAGGCGTACCCTGCGCGGTGTATGGCATGAGCGCAGATCTGGCCGAACGCGCCATGCAGGCCAAGCACAGCGCGCCTCCCGGCCACAGCGGCATCGGCACCACCCTGACCGGCAACATGCTGGCCATGGCGGCCATGCGGGCGGCGCTGACTGAGGTAATGACGTCCGACGCCTACGACCACATGCTGGCGCTGGCCGGGCAACTGGCCCGCGGCCTGGAAGAAATGATCTCCCGATATCGCCTTCCCTGGTGTGTCACCCAGGTCGGTGCGCGTGTCGAGTTCCAGTTCACCCCCACGCCGCCAGTCAACGGCACCGAGGCGGACCGCATCCTGGACGGTGAACTCGAGCACATCCTCCATCTCGGCTTGCTGAACCGGGGGGTGATGATCACACCGTTCCACAACATGATGCTCATCAGTCCCTGCACGCAAGCAGCCGACGTGGAGAGCCTGCTCGGTGCGCTGGACCAGGTGCTGCGCCAGATCACCACGCCGTCGTGAAAGCGCTGCCCTCTCCTCCCCGGCAGGACGCCGCCTACCAGCTGTTGCGTCAGTGGCTGACCGTGGGTGAGGTCCTGCCCGGACAGCGGCTGAAAATCCACGACATTGCGCAGCGTCTGAACCTGGGGGTCATGCCGGTGCGTGCCGCGCTGCAGCGGCTGGCCGCCGAAGGGGCGCTGGTCAATGTCCCCCACGCGGGTGTCACGGTGCCCAAACTGTCGGTGGCCGAATTCGATGACGTGCTGGACGCACGCCTGATGCTCGAAGGCACCGCGGCCGAACGCGGCGCCCACCGGATTGACACCGACGGCGTGGCCGCTTTGCAGGAACTCGATCTGCGAATGGCGCAGGCCCTCGAACGCGGTGACGGCAAGGACTACCTGGCTGCCAACGAATTGTTCCATCTGCGTCTTTATCAGGCCGCCGGTTCTCCCATGTTGATGGCACTCATCGAAACGGTGTGGCTGAAGATCGGTCCGCTGTCCAACCGCCTGTTCGACGCAGAGGGTGCGAGCACGGTGCTCAATCACGCCCACGATGACGCGATACAGGCCCTGCTGTGCCGGGACTGTTCCGGTGTGCGTCGTGCCATCGAGCGCGATCTCTTTGTGGCCGCCCAGTTTCTTCGGCCGTTCTGTGTCTAGCCGGAGTCAGAGCCTCTGATCACGTCGACGGACCGGCCGCTGACGCAGGGATTCAGGCCCTCGAAATCGCCAGTAGCATCGACGCGAGGGCCTCAGGCTCACTGACCATGGGATCGTGTCCTGTCGCCAGCTCAAATACCTGCCAGCCCGGCTCCTCGCGCACGCGCTTCCTGGCGGCGGCGATCGTGGGCAGCGCCGGTCGGTTGCAGTCGATGAAGGTGCGCGGCAACGAGGCCACCCGGGCGGCATCGAACTCCAGCGGCTGCTGGTAAACCCGGAACGGCTGAGGTGTCTGGCGGCGGTTGACCCACACACGGTCCTCCCCCTCCAGACCGAAGACGGTGGCATCGGGCGGCGGAAAGCTCAGTCCACCACTGGCGGTGGCCGCATCGATTCTGGCCTGACGGGTTTCCGGCGGGTGCGGGGTGCTCCAACTGTCGCCCGGGCTGGGTACTGAAGCATCCAGATAGACGAGGCGGGCCAGCCGGCCGGGCTGGTCACGCTCGAGCCGGTCTGCCACACCCGTGATGACCATGCCGCCGTAGCTGTGCCCCACCAGCACCACACGACGCAGCTCCTCTGCCTCGATCAGCCCGACCACGTCCTGGATGTGCGTGTGCAGATCGACATCTGCAGAAAGCAGGTGGGCTCGTTCGCCCACGCCCGTCAAGGTGACCGCATGCGTTTCGATCCCCGCACCCCGCAGAAGCGGCAGCACCCTCTTCCAGCACCAGGCGCCATGCCAGGCACCATGAACCAGAACGATGGCGGTATCCGCCAATGCATCGGATGCAGACATGCTCGATCTCCGGGACAATACAGGGTTAGCCCGCATTCTGCCTTCATCGTCCGCCCCTGGCGGGCCAGGCGCCTTTCTTCGGACATCCCCACCATGTTGCCCCACCAGCTCGAACTGCTTGCCCCCGCCCGTGACGCCGAGATCGGCATCGAGGCGGTGAACCATGGGGCCGATGCGGTCTACATCGGCGGGCCTGGCTTCGGCGCCCGTGCGACGGCGGACAACAGCGTGCAGGACATCGCGCGACTGGTGCAGCACGCACACCGTTTCAACAGTCGCATCTTCGTGACAATGAACACCATCCTGCGCGACGACGAGCTGGAGCCAGCGCGAAAACTGGCCTGGCAGCTGTACGACGCGGGGGTGGACGCGCTGATCATCCAGGACATGGGCCTGCTGGAAATCGACCTGCCGCCGATCCAGCTGCACGCCAGCACCCAGACCGACATCCGCACGCCCGAAAAGGCCCGATTCCTGCAGGACGCTGGGCTCTCGCAGATCGTGCTGGCGCGCGAACTGACGCTGCAGCAGATCGCTGCCATCGACGCCGCGCTCGGCCCGAAGGACGCGCCCGGCCGCGCCATCCTCGAGTTTTTCGTGCACGGTGCGCTCTGCGTGGCCTACAGCGGCCAGTGCTACATCAGCCACGCCCACACCGGCCGCAGCGCCAACCGTGGCGACTGCTCGCAGGCCTGCCGCCTGCCCTACGAAGTGAAAGACAGCCAGGGCCGCATCGTCGCGCACGACAAGCACGTGCTCTCGATGAAGGACAACAACCAGAGTGACAACCTGCGCCAGATCATCGACGCCGGTGTGCGCAGCTTCAAGATCGAAGGCCGCTACAAGGACATGGCCTATGTCAAGAACATCACCGCGCACTATCGCGTGCTGCTGGACGACATCCTGGCAGAGCGCCCGGAACTCGCCCGCGCCAGCAGCGGCGAGTGCACCTTTTTCTTCCGGCCTGACCCCGACCAGAACTTCAATCGCGAGTTCACTGACTACTTCGTCAATGGCCGCAAGGAAGACATCGGCGCTTTCGACACACCCAAGAACCCAGGTCGTCCCATCGGCTATGTGACCGCCACCGGTGCCAATTTCGTCGAACTGCAGACCGACGACCCGGCCACCGTGATCCACAATGGTGACGGCCTGTGTTACCTGGACCTGCAGAAGGAACTGGTGGGCCTGCAGATCAACCGCGCCGAAGCGGTGAACAAGAAAGGCCTGTGGCGGGTGTTCCCGAAGGACCCGATGGAGGGGTTCAAGGACTTGCGCAAGGGCGTGCAGGTCAACCGCAACCGCGACATGGACTGGGTGCGCGGACTGGAGAAGAAGTCCGCTGAGCGCCGCATCGGCGCCTGGCTGCGGCTGGAAGAATCTGCCAATGGCCTCACCCTGACGGTGACGGACGAAGATGGCCACAGTGGACAGGCCACCCTGCCCGGCCCGCTGCAGGACGCCAAAGACCCGAACCAGGCCGAGAACAGGCTGAGAGAGAACCTCTCACGCCTGGGCGACACGCTGTTCCAGCCGCTGGACGTGGCGCTGAACCTGAACGGCCCGCGCTTCGTACCGGCTTCGCAGCTCAACGCCCTGCGCCGCGATGCGGTGGAGAGGCTGGAAGCCACCCGCGCCGCCGCCTGGCACCGCCTGCCGCGTGCGAAGCCCGTCGAGCCGCCCGTGCCCTACCCCGAAGACACGCTCAGCTACCTGGCCAACGTGTTCAACCACAAGGCGCGCGACTTCTACGCCAAACACGGCGTGAAGGTGATCGCGGCCGCCTACGAGAGCCACGAAGAAGAAGGCGAAGTCAGCCTGATGATCACCAAGCACTGCGTGCGCTTCAGCCTGAGCCTTTGCCCCAAGCAGGCCAAGGGCGTGACCGGAGTGCAAGGTACGGTCAAGGCAGAGCCCATGCAGCTGATCAACGGCAAGGAAAAGCTGACGCTTCGATTCGACTGCAAGCCCTGCGAAATGCATGTGGTGGGCAAGATCAAGCGCAGCGT
>JAJPEW010000024.1 GCA_021166755.1 Hydrogenophaga sp.
GTGGTCAGGAAGGAGAGCAGACGCTGCGTGCCAGTGCTGTTGCCACGGCGCGGCAGCCCCTTCATGTCGGCCTTGAGGGCCTCCAGGTGGACGATGTAGAACAACGCAATGTAGGAAATAATGGCCGGCAGGAAGGCGTGCTTCATCACCTCGACATACGGGATGCCCACGTACTCGACCATGAGGAAGGCGGCAGCGCCCATCACCGGCGGCATGATCTGGCCGTTGACGGAGGAGGACACCTCGACCGCACCAGCCTGGTCACCACGGTAGCCCACCCGCTTCATCAGCGGAATGGTGAAGGTGCCCGTGGTCACCACATTGGCGATCGACGAACCGGAGATCACACCCGTGGCGGCCGACGACACCACGGCCGCCTTGGCGGGGCCACCGCGCATGTGCCCCAGCAGGGCAAAGGCCGACTTGATGAAATAGTTGCCTGCGCCCGCCTTGTCCAGCAGCGAACCGAACAGCACGAACAGGAAGATGAAGCCGCTGGACACCCCCAGCGCCACACCGTAGACGCCCTCGGTGGTCAGCCACTGGTGGGTCATGGCGCGATCCAGCGAAGCCCCCTTGTGTGCCAGGAGATCGGGCATGTAGGGACCCGCGAACGTGTACCCCAGGAACAGGATGGCGACCACCACCATGGGCAGCCCCAGCACGCGCCGGGTGGCTTCCAGCAGCAGGACGATGCCGACCACTGCCGTCCAGACGTCCATGCCGGTGGGCTGACCGGGACGGGTGGCGAGCTCGCGGTAGAAGACGAAGATGTAGGCGGCGGAGAATGCACCCGCGAGCGCAAAGATCCAGTCCAGCACCGGAACGCGGTCACGCGGTGATCGTTTGGACGCCGGGTAGGCCATGAAGGCCAGGAACACGGCAAAAGCCAGGTGGATGGCCCGGGTCTGGGTGTCGTTGAGCACCGGGATCAGGTTGGACACCATGTAGGGCAGCGGCGAGGCGATCCACAACTGGAACAGCGACCAGGCCAGCGCGATGCCCATGAGCAGGCGGGCGACGGCGGGGCCTGGCTGGCGGCCACCGGTATCGTTGTCCTCGACGAGTTGGTTGACGTCGATGTCCGCGACGTTGGATTTGGCGTTCACGGGAGGTTTCCTTTGGGAGTCTGGTGAAACTCGTTCGGCTCGGATGCACCGTCAGGGATGGCGGCGGCGCATCAAAAAAGCCCCATGCTGGCCGACCAACATGGGGCGTGGACTCAGGCGGACGGGATTACTTCATCCAGCCCTTTTCCTTGTAGTACTTGACAGCACCGGGGTGCAGGGGTGCCGACAGGCCCGCCTTGATCATCTTTTCCGGCTGCAGACCGGCAAAGGCAGGGTGCAGCTTCTTGAAGTCCTCGAAGTTGTCAAAGACGGCCTTGGTGAACACATAGACCTCGTCCTCGGACTTCTTGGCCGAGGTCACGACCGTGGCCAGCACGCCGTAGGTGTCGAGCTGGGCAGCCTGCGAGGGGTAGGTCTTGGCGGGAATGGAGGCCGTTGCGTAGAAGGCGTTGGCAGCCACCAGCTTGTCCACTGCGGCGCCCGTGACGTTGACCAGCTGCGCACCGCAGGTGGTCATGGGGTCCTGGATGTTGGCGCTGGGGTGACCCACCACGTAGAAGAAGGCGTCGATCTTGTTGTCGCACAGGGCAGCGCCGTGCTCGTCGGCCTTGAGCTCGGAGACCGCGGCAAAGTCGCTGCCCTTCATGCCGGTCGCAGCCATCAGTTCGTCCACCGACGAGCGGGTGCCCGAGCCGGGGTTGCCGATGGCCACACGCTTGCCCTTGAGGTCCGCCAGGGACTTGATGTTGGCTTCCTTGCGGGCCACCAGCGTCAGCGGCTCGGGGTGCAGCGAGAACACGGCGCGCAGGTCGCCCACGGCCTTGCCTTCAAACGCCTTGACGCCCTTGGCGGCGTTGAACTGGGCGTCGGACTGGGCCACGCCGAAGTCCAGGTCACCGGAGTTGATGGTGTTGATGTTGGCCACGGAGCCTCCGGTGGATTCCACCGTGCAGCGATAGCCGTGCTTGGAGCGGTCCTTGTTCACCAGACGGCAGATGGCGCCACCGGCCGCGTAGTACACACCCGTCACGCCACCGGTGCCGATGGTCATGAACTTCTGCTGGGCCTGGGCGGGTGCCACGGGCGCCATCATGGCGGCGGCAGCGGCCACGGCGCTCAGGTAGGCGGTGATCTTCTTCATGTTGGTCTTCTCCTGCAGGGGTCTGCGTGGTTGAACAAAAGCCGTCGTCCTTTTGGGCGACCGGCCTCGAAAGGCATCAATCGTAATGCAAGCTTCACGTAAGCCCTTTTCATGCCCCCTCGGATTTTCCCTAGAGGGCCATGAAAAATCCTCATGAAGTCAGGCCGATGTCAGATACGACACGGTCAAGAGACCGCCGCAAGCGGGCGACGATCTGATCGATCTCCCCCTCGGAACTGATGAACGGGGGCGCCAGCAGCACGTGGTCGCCGCAGCGGCCATCGACGGTACCGCCCATGGGATAGATCATCAGGCCCTCTTCCATGGCGGCCGACTTCAGCCTGGCATGGAGCTTCAGGGAGGGCTCGAACCACTGACGGATGGCACGATCCTGCACCAGTTCCAGGCCCCAGAAGAGACCCCGTCCCCGGATGTCGCCCACGTGGGGATGATCCCCCAGCTCGTCACGCAGACGGGAGGCCAGGTAAGCCCCCCGGTCACGCACCTGAGTCAGGAGGTGGTCACGCTGGATGACCTGCTGAACGGCCAGCGCCGCCGCACACGCCACGGCATGTCCCAGGTAGGTATGACCGTGCTGGAACAGCCCGCTGCCCTGGCGCATGGCCTCGACGATGCGGCCCTGTGCCAATACGGCGCCGATGGGCTGATAGCCCCCGCCCAGCCCCTTGGCCACGGTCAGCAGGTCCGGCACCACACCTTCCTGCTCGCAGGCGTGCAACGTGCCGGTGCGACCCATGCCACACATGACCTCGTCCAGGATGAGCAGGATGCCATGCCGGTCGCACAGGTCGCGGATACCCTTGAAATAGCCGGGCACCGGCGTGAGCACGCCTGCCGTCGCGCCACCGACGGTCTCTGCCACAAACGCCATCACGTTGTCCGGCCCCAGTTCCTCGATGGTCCTGGCCAGTTCGGCCACCAGCCGCTGACCGTAGGCCTCGGGCGTCTCATCGGGGAGACGGCCCCGGTACTCGTAGCAGGGCGACACATGGGTCACGTCGATCAGCAGCGGACGGAACTGCTCGCGGCGCCATTCGTTGCCACCCACCGCCAGTGCGCCCAGGGTATTGCCGTGGTAGCTCTGGCGTCGGGCGATGAAGTGGCGACGTTGGGGCTGGCCGATCTCGACGAAGTATTGCCGGGCCATCTTCAGGGCCGCCTCGACCGCCTCGGAGCCACCACTGACGAAGTACACGTGGCTCATGCCGGCGGGTGCGGAGCCGACCAGCAGGTCGGCCAGCTGCTCGGCCACCTCGGTGGTGAAGAAGCTGGTGTGGGCATAGGCCAGCTGATCGATCTGGCGGTGCATGGCCGCGATGACGTCGGGATGACCATGGCCCAAACAGGACACCGCAGCACCACCGCTGGCGTCGATGTAGGAACGGCCTTCGGCATCACGCAACCAGATGCCTTGCCCGCTGACGGCCACCGGAGGACGTTTGGCAAGCTGGCGATGAAAGACGTGGGTGGACTGCGACATGGGCTTGACCTGTAGAAGCGACAGCCGAAAGTCTAGGCAGACCCGGCGGCGGCCGGAAATGCCAATATCGGGGCGATCCATGAGTTCCGGTTATGGGCGGCGGCGCGTTTGGCATTTCCCAGGCCGAGTGGGCCCGGCTAGAGTCAGCGCTCATGAATGCCTCTTCTTCTCCCGGACATGTGGTGGTGATCGGCGCCGGCATTGTCGGCCTGAGCACCGCCTGGCAACTGCAGCGCGATGGCTGGCAGGTGACCGTGATTGACCGTGAGCAGCCGGGGGCTGGCGCCAGTGGCGGCAATGGCGCCCAACTGAGCTACTCGTACGTGCAGCCGCTGGCCGATCCGTCCATCTGGCGCCAACTGCCGAAGCTGCTGCTGGCAGATGATTCGCCGCTGAAGTTCCGACTGCAGATGGATCCGCACCAGTGGTCCTGGGGAATGCGCTTCCTGGCCGCCTGCCGGACAGGCGTTTCAAGGGACACCACCGCGCGCCTTCTGGCGCTGGCGGCAGAGAGCCGGCAGGCGTTTGAAGCCATGCTGGCCCAGGAAGAGCTGTCCTGCGATTTCTCGACCACGGGCAAACTGGTGGTCTACCCCGACGCGGCATCATTCGACAGTGCACGGCGGCAGCTCGACCTGCAGCGTGCCCTGGGCGGACAGGCTCAGGTCGCCCTGTCGCCATCGCAGTGTGTGGACGTGGAGCCGGCGCTGGCGCACTACGCCCAGCGATTCGCCGGCGGCATCCACACGCCCAGCGAGTGCGCGGCCGATTGTCTGAAGGTCTGTCTGGGCCTGCATGAGCGCCTCAAGGCACGCGGCGTGCGGTTCGAGCTGAACCGGCAGGTGACGGGACTGCTGAAACGGGGCGACCGCGTGGTGGCCGCCGTCACCGACGCGGGCGAGATGGCCGCCGACGCCTTCGTGCTGGCGGCGGGCACATCGTCGGCCCGTCTGGGACGGGCGCTGGGGCTGGACGTGCCGGTGTACCCGCTCAAGGGGTACAGCGTGACCCTGCCGGTGGGGGATACCCCGGGACAGGCGCCCATGGTCAGCGTGACCGACATTGCCCGCAAGGTGGTGTTTGCCCGCCTGGGCGACCGCCTGCGTGTGGCGGGGATGGCCGAGCTGGTGGGCGAGAACCGTCAGGTTCCTGCGGACCGGATCGGCTCGCTGCTGGCCACCACCCGGGACGTGTTCCCGCAGGTGGACACCAGCGCCGATGCCGCCCCGTGGGCTGGCCTGCGGCCGGCCACACCGACCGGGCTGCCGCTGGTGGGCAGGGTTCCAGGTGCTCCCGTCAACCTGATGCTCAACGCCGGACACGGCGCGCTGGGCTTCACACTGGCCTTTGGGAGCGCGGCGCGCCTGGCCCGGGAACTCAGGCGGCCGGTCTGACGCCGATCTGCTCCAGAGCCTGCTGCATGCAGCGGGTGAAGAACCGAGCGGTGGTGGAATTGGGGCGCGCGGTGGGTCTGAGGGCCTGCACCGGCACGTCGATGGCGGGATCGAGCCTGAGCACATCCACCCGCGACAGGTCGGCCGACGCGGCGGTGCAGGCATCGACCATGGCCACCCCCACCCCATGCTGGGCCAGCGCCAGCGCCACGTGGTAGGTCTGGACGGTCATCACCACGTCCAGACCTGTGCCACTGTCGCGCAACGCCGCCGCCAGCAGCATCCCCAACGGATCCTGACCGTCCAGCGCAATGGTGGGCAGGCGCGCCAGCTGGGTCAGCGTGATCTGGCCGCTGCGCACCGCTCTGGCCGGCAGCAACCCCTTGGGCACCACGCAAGCCACGTGATGCAGACCCAGTGATTCTTGCGTCAGCGCAGGGTGCGGCACTGCGCTGAACACGTAGCCGATATCGGCCTCCTGCAGGACCAGGGAGGACACGATCTGAGGAGAATGGAGCGCCTGGTGGTGAACCAGCACCTGAGGGTGCTTCTGCCGGAAAAGTTGCACCGCGCGGGGCATCACCTCGTAGCTCAGGGCCAGCACCGTCAGGACGCGCAACTCACCCTGGCTGCGACCCGCGCGAAGGTTGGAGGACAACCGCTGGACTTCATCGAGCTGGGCGAACAGGCGCTCCACATGCGGATAGAGCGTCTGCGCCTCGACCGTGGGCCGCAGGCGCCCGCCCACACGCTGGAACAGCGGAAACCCCAGCTGCAGCTCGGCGTGCTGCAGCGTGCGGCTGACCGCGGGCTGGGTGACATTGATCATGCGCGCGGCAGCACTGACGCTGCCGGTGAGCATGATCGCGTTGAAGACTTCGATGTGGCGCAGGCGCATGCCCGCGATTGTGCGTCAGCGTGGCATCAGGCGGCAGGCTCCCGGCGGACGCGGAACCACGCGGCGTACATGGCGGGCAAGGCCAGCAGCGTCAGCACGGTGGCCACGATCAGGCCACCCATGATGGCCACGGCCATCGGCCCCCAGAACACGCTGCGCGAGAGCGGAATCATGGCCAGCACCGCGGCGGCAGCGGTCAGCACGATGGGCCGCATCCGGCGCACGGCAGACTCCACCACCGCCTCCCACGCGGGCACACCCCTGGCCCGGTCCTGCTCGATCTGGTCGATCAGGATCACCGAGTTGCGCTGGATCATGCCCATCAGGGCAATCACACCCAGGAGGGCCACAAACCCGAACGGGCGGTTGAGCGCCAGCAGCGCTGCGGCGACACCGGCCATGCCCAGCGGGCCGGTGAGGAACACCAGCAGCGAGCGGCTGAAGCTCTGCAGTTGCAGCATCAGCAGGGTGAAGACGATGAACAGCATGATGGGCATGCCCGCCGCGATGGATGAGGAGCCCTTGCTGCTCTCTTCCACCGCGCCAGCGACCTCGACACGGTAGCCCGACAGGCCCCGCTGCGGCCACGCATCGCTGATGGCCTTGAGCTCGGGCAGCAGCTGCGCGGTGACTGTCGCGCCCTGAATGCCTTCGGCCACATCGCTCTGCACGGTGATGGCGTAGTCACGGTTCTCGCGCCACATGACACCCGGCTCCCAGTCAAACACCGGGCGGGCAATCTGCAGCAGGGGAATCGACTTCCCGCTGGCGGTGGGCAGGTAGGCATTGGCCAGATCGGTGATCGCATCGCGCTCGTCCAGTGGCTGGCGCAACACGATGTCGATCAGCTTGTCCCCCTCTCGGTACTGGCCGATGGTGGTGCCGTTGAGGATGGTGCGCGACGCCTGGGCAATCGACTGGCTGGACACCCCCAGGGCACGCGCCTTGTCCTGATCGACCTCCAGCCGCACCACCTTCACCGACTCGTTCCAGTTGTCGTTCACCCCACGGGTGTGCGGGCTCTGCCGCATCACCTGCTTGATTTCATCGGCCAGGGTACGCAAGGTGGCCGGATCCGGCCCGACCACCCGGAACTGCACCGGATAGGGCACCGGCGGTCCGTTGGGCAGCAGCTTGACGCGGGTGCGCACCTCGGGGAACTCGGCCGCCAGCAGGTTGGGCAGATCGTGGCGCAGCGATTCGCGGGTAGGCAAATCCTTCGGCAGCACAATGATCTGCGAGACGTTGCTCTGCGGAAAGATCTGGTCCAGCGGCAGGTAGAAGCGCGGCACGCCCGAGCCGACCCACACCGAAACGCTGCTAACGCCGGCCTGTTGCTGCAGGCGCTGCTCGATGCGCCGGGTGACCTCATCGTTGGCGGTCATGCTGCTGCCCTCGGGCAGCCACACATCCACCAGGATCTCGGGACGGTTGGAGTCCGGGAAGAACTGCTGCTGCACCTTGCCCATGCCCAGCATGCCGAGCACGAAGGTCAGGATGGTCAGACCGATGGTGATCCAGCGGTGCTCCACGCACCAGTCCACCAGGGCGCGGAAGCGGTCGTAGAAGGGGCCATCGAACACCTCATCGGCTGCGCCGACATGCGGCTTGACTTTCAGCAGTTTGACGCCCAGATAGGGCACGAACATCACCGCCACGATCCACGAGATGACCAGCGCAGCGGCGGTCACACCGAAGATGGCAAAGGTGTACTCACCCACGGCGGAGTTGGCCATGCCGATCGGCAGGAAGCCCGCAGCGGTGATCAGCGTGCCGGTCAGCATGGGCATGGCGGTGGCCTCCCAGGTGAAGGTCGCTGCCCGCACCATGCTGTAGCCCTCTTCCAGCTTGCGTACCATCATCTCCACCGCAATGATCGCGTCGTCCACCAGCAGGCCCAGCGCGATGATGAGGGACCCGAGAGAGATCTTGTGCAGGCCGATGCCCCAGTACTTCATGATCAGGAAGGTGATGGCCAGCACCAGCGGGATGGTGATGAGCACCACCAGGCCCGGACGGGTGTCCAGGGTGTAGGCCTTCCAGAAGCGCCAGGCCGGGACGCTGGCGTCCTTGCGGTGCAGCCCCAGACTCAGGAAGCTGACCGCCAGCACGATCACCACGGCTTCGATCAGCACCTTGACGAACTCGTTGACCGAGCGCGAAACCGCCGCTGGCTGGTCCTGCACCTGCACCAGCTGCATGCCCACCGGCAGCGAAGCCTCGATGGCCGGCATGGCAGCGTTCAACGCCTTGCCCAGGGCAATGATGTCGCCGCCCTTGGCCATGGAAATGCCCAGTGCGATGCTGTCAAGACCGTCGTGCCGGACCAGGGTCTGCGGCGGATCGACATAGGCCACGCCGATGTCGGCGATGTCACCCAGCCGGAACTGGGCACCGCTGGCGGCGCGCACCGGCATGGCACGCAACTGCTCCACCGAGTTGAAGGCGCCACCCACGCGCACCTGGAACACATCCTGCGGGGTCTGCACCCCGCCGGCGGACTCCACCGCGTTCTGCTGCCCGATGGACGCCAGCACCTGCTGCAGATCCAGGCCGAGCACGGCCAGCCGCTTCTGGGAAATCTCGACGTAGAGCTTTTCGTCCTGTACGCCGAAGAGTTCGACCTTGCTCACATCCTTGACGCGCAGCAGGGACTGGCGCACCCGGTCGGCGGCCTCCTTGCGCTCGGCGTGGGTGAAGCCCTCGCCCTGCAGGGCGTAGATCACGCCATAGACGTCCCCAAACTCATCGTTAAAGAAGGGGCCGACCACCCCTTGTGGCAGGGTGCCGCGGACATCGCCCACCTTCTTGCGCACGGTGTACCAGAGCTGCTCGACCTGCTGCGGCGGCGACGAGTCCTTGAGCTGGAAGATGATCAGGCTCTCGCCCGGCTTGGAGTAGCTGCGGATCTTGTCAGCGTACGGCACCTCCTGCAGCGTCTTCTCGATGCGATCGGCCACCTGGTCGGCCATCTGCTGCGCCGTGGCACCGGGCCAGTAAGCACGCACCACCATTGCGCGGAAGGTGAACGGTGGGTCCTCATCCTGTCCCAGCTGAAAGTAGGAGGCCACGCCCAGGACCATCAGCACGATCATCAGGTAGCGTGTCAGCGCCGGGTGATCGATGGCCCATTGCGAAAGGTTGAAGCCACGCGTGCCGCCCTGGCTGGCGTTGTGATTCGGTTGTGCAGCCATGGATGACCTCAGCGTGCCGCCTGGGCGCCCAGGGATTCGGCCTGCGCGCGCGATCCGTCAAAGCGCACCACCTTCTGACCCGGTGACAGCACGTGAACACCGGCGGCCACGATTTCCTCGCCCACCTGGATGCCATCGGTGACGACCACCTGGTTGCCGTCGGCCGCCTGCACCTTGACCGGGCGCGGCTGCACCGTGCTGGCGGCGGCATCAAACACCCAGACCACGGTGTCCTGACCGACCTTGGCCAGCGCCGCGCTGGGCAGGCGAATCGCCTGGACCTGGTTGCCGGCCGCCGCGAAGCTCACATTGGCCGTCGCGCCCAGTGGCGCCGCCACATCGGGCGCCAGAGCCACCCGGATCTGGTAGGTGCGGCTGGCGGCATCGGCGCTGGCAGCCACCTCCCGGACGGTGGCCGGGAAGGCTTCAGGACCGGCGGCCAGGATGCTGACTTCGACCGCCTGACCGGTGCGTACTGACGCGACCCGGCGCTCCGGCACGGCAAACACCACGTCCCGCGGACCGTCCTGAGCGACCTTCACCACCGGCGCACCGGCGGCCACCACCTGACCGGGCTCGGCGGCCACCGACACCACCACGCCGGCAGCACCGGCACGCAGCTGCGCGTAGCTGGCCTGGTTGCCCTGGACGCCGGCTTGCGCGAGGGCCTGCCGCAGGCTGGCCTCGGCGGCATTGAGGGTAGCGCTGCGGCGCTCGATCTCGGCCCCGCTCACAAACCCCTTGTCACGAAGATCCTGATACCGCTTGAGATCGGCCGCCGCCAGGTCACGCTGCGTCTGCGCGGCAGCCACCTGGGCCTGGGCGGCCTCTGCCGCCAGACGAAGGTCGGCCGGGTCAAGCTCCACCAGCAGCTGCCCGGCGAGCACACGCTGGCCCACCTCCACATGCCGGCGCAGCACCTTGCCGCCCACCCGGAATCCCATGGCGGACTCGACGCGGGCTTTGACCTCGCCCGCGTAAGCTTCCTGCGCCGACAGCGCAGACGGAGCCACCGCCATCAGCTTGACGGACCGCACGGGCTCGGCCGGTGGCGGCGTCTTCGAACAGGCGGCGAGTCCCGCCGTGAACAGGACGGCGAGGGAGAGGCGCAAGAACTTCATGGCGAGCAGGTCCCCATCAATGAGCATGAATGACGGTCGGTCTGTCGTTGCGATCACCCGGGAGGCATGACAATCGCACTTGCGGCGGCGCAACACATCGCTGAAAATTACTGACTGACCGGTTAGTAATCAAATTGTAGTTCAATTGCGTGGCCGTTGTGCGCCAGTTGGCAATGCCTTTATTCCTTCCCAAACTTCATGTCCATGCGGCCAGATGCCCCACCCGGAGTTCGCACCAGTCAGCAGGTGCAGGCCACCCTGACAGGCGCCGTGGGGCACTACGAGAACTTCCCGGTGGCCTCGTGGCTGTGTCCACCGGCGCTGCGGCCGGCCGTCGTGGCGATCTACCACTTTGCACGGACGGCGGATGACCTGGCGGACGAAGGCGACGCCCCTGCGGCTTGGCGCCTGGACCAGCTGTCGGCCATGCGCGCCGAGCTGCGGGCTGCTGCCGCAGGCACCACCGCAGGCGGTCGATGGCCAGCGGTCTTCAACCCACTGGCCACCACCATCACCACACACCGGCTGCCGGTGGATCTGCTGGACGACCTGTTGTGTGCGTTCGAGCAGGACGTTCGCCACACCGAGGCACGGCATCGCTACGCCAGCCAGGCCGAGCTGCTGGACTACTGCCGGCTGTCGGCCAATCCGGTGGGCCGTCTGCTGCTGCATCTGTACGGGATCGATGACGAGGTGTCGCTCCGGCAGAGCGATGCGGTGTGCAGTGCGCTGCAACTGATCAACTTCTGGCAGGACATCTCACGCGACCATGCGCGCGAACGCCACTACCTGCCCGGCGATGTGCTCACTCGCCATGGGGTGCGACTGGAAGACTTTTCGCCTCTGGTGGCGGATGAAGCGGTCCGGCAACGGTGCGCGGCCGCCGTGGCCGAGTTGTGCACCGACGCCCGCTCGCTCATGAACACCGGCGCCCCGCTGGCGACCCGGGTGCCCGGACGTGCCGGCTGGGAACTGCGGCTGGTGGTGCAAGGCGGCCTGCGCATCCTGGATCATTGCGCTGCGCTGGACTTCCGGACGTGGTTGGCCCGACCCCGCCTGCGTGCCACGGATCTGCCCCTGATGCTCTGGCGTGCCGGCCGCATGCCCTCCTCCCCTCGCGCCTAAATACGTCACACAAGGTCATTCGCATGAAACGCATCACCGCTGCCCTGCTGGTTCTGACCCTGACCCCGATCATCCATGCCCAGCCCACTGCATCACCCGCAGCGGCGGAGTCCTTGCCGCAGGTCCAGACGGCTTCCGTCAAGGACGTGACGGTCTATCCGGAGCGGGAGGCGCCGGCGGTCGTCCGGGCACGCAACACGTCACGACTGGCAGCCGAGACCGCGGGGCAGGTGCTGCGCTGGACCGCCGAAGCCGGCACCAGCGTACGTCGCGGACAGGTGCTGGTGCAGCTGGACCCCCGGGATGCCGATCTGGCCCTGCAACAGGCACAGGCGGCCCTCCAGTCGGCGCAGACGCGTCTCAAGCTGGCCGGGGAGCAGCTGCGCCGGGCCCGCGAACTGGTGGCCCAGGGATTCATCTCCCGCGAGGCCCTGTCCCAGCGCGAGACCGAAACCGCCCTGGCGCAGGCCGATGCGGCTTCCGCGCGTGCGCAGCTGGCATCCGCCCAGCGGCAAAAGGACAAGACCACGTTGCGTGCGCCCTTCGACGCCCAGGTCAGCGAACGTCTGGTCCAGGTCGGTGAAACGGTGGCCCCTGGCACACCCGCCTATGTGCTCGTGGAAACCGGACACCCCGAACTGCAGGCCACGATCGGCGCATCGGATGCCCAGAGTCTTCAGGAACGCCCCGCTGCCGAGTTTCTGGCCGATGGCCGCATCTTCCCGGTGAAGGTGCTGCGAGTGGGATCGGTGGTCCAGAGTCCGGCGCGCACCCGCCTGGCGTGGTTCGGATTCCCGGAGGCTGCGCCCGCCCCAGGCACCAGCGGTACCCTGCGCTGGCGGGAGAGCCAGCCCCATATCGCCCCGGCCCTGATGGTTCGCCGTGGCGGCACCCTGGGCATCTTCGTGGTGACCCAAGCGCAGACGGCGCAATTTGTGCCGCTGCCCGGGGCGCAGGAAGGTCGGGCCGCACCGCTGCCTGCCGCTGTGGGTCAGGACGCAAGGGTAGTCATCCAGGGACAGTCCGCCCTGAAGGACGGCCAGCAGCTGAAGACAACCCACCCGGCAGCGGCCGCCGGACGCTGAACGGGGAGAAGCACCATGCGATTGCTGCGTTCCCTGCTGACCAACCACCCCCTGGCCAACATCGCGTTCGCGGTGGTCATGATCATGGGCGTGATGGCCTACCTGGCCATGCCGCGCGAACAGGACCCCGAGATCAACTTCAACTGGGTCAGCGTGACAGCGGCCCTGCCCGGCGCCAGTGCCGAGGAGGTCGAACGGCTGGTGACCAATCCGCTGGAGGATGCGATCAAGGGCGTGGCGGACGTGCGCTTTGTCGTGTCCAACTCGCGGGAGAACTCGGCCAGCATCCTGGTGCGTTTTCGTGAAATCAGCGAACGCAACTTCGACAAGCGGATGAATGACCTGCGCCGGGAGATCCAGAACAAGGCTTCCAGCGAATTGCCCGCCAGCGCCGAGGACCCCCTGATCCTGGAAATCACCACCAGCAACGGGTTTCCGACCGCCGTGCTGATGCTGACCGGTCAGGCCGACGACGAAACCTTGCGCCTGAACGCCCGCCGAATCCAGGACGATCTGGAGCGGATGGCCGGCGTGGACCAGGTCTACGCCTCGGGCCTGCGCAACCCGGAGATCCTGGTCAGCCCGGACGTGCAGGCGCTGGCCGGCCGGGGCCTGCTGCTCACCGATGTGGCCGACGGCTTGTCGGCCTGGTGGCGCGACACCAGCGGTGGCACCCTCAAGACCCAGAACGGCGCCTGGTCGATCGGTGTCCAGGGCGTCAGCACCGACCCCCAGCAGCTGGCCGACCTGCCGGTGCGCGCCAGCCTCAATCCTGAGGTCGTGGTTCGCCTGGGTGACGTCGCCCGGATCGAACGAGCCCGGGCGCCCGCGGCCCAGTACGCCGCCACCGGTGGCCAGCCGGCCGTGTCGATGGCCGTGACCAAGAAGTCCCGCACCAACACGCTGGACCTGGTCGACCGTCTCAAGGCCTATCAGGACCAGCAGAACGAGGTGCTCGCCAGCGCTGGCCTGAAGCTGACCCTGGCCGACGACCAGACGATCGCCACGCGAGAGGCCATCGGCGTGATGCAGAGCAACGCGCTGTTCGGCATGGTGCTGGTGCTGCTGATCTGTTGGGTCTTCCTGGGCTGGCGTATCGGGGTCCTGGTGACGCTGGGCATCCCTTTTTCGCTGCTGGGCACCTTTGCCGTGCTGGGTGCGCTGGACTACACGGTCAATGTGTCGATCCTTCTGGGGGTGGTGATCGCCCTGGGCATGCTGGTCGACGATGCGGTGGTGGTCGTCGAATCCATCTACTACCGGATGCAGCGGGGTCAGGAGGCACTGTCAGCCAGCCTGGACGCGATTGAGGAGACCTGGAAACCTGTGCTGGCCTCGGTCGCCACGACCATGGCAGCCTTTCTGCCGCTCATGTTGCTGCCAGGCATTGTCGGCAAGTTCATGTTCGTGATCCCCTTTGTCGTGACGCTGGCGCTGGCGATCTCGCTGATCGAGGCGTTCTGGATGATGCCGGTCCATGTGGGGGTCATC
>JAJPEW010000060.1 GCA_021166755.1 Hydrogenophaga sp.
CCGTGGAGGCACACGGCCGATGGCGCCAGCAGGTGCTGGCCACCCTTGGGCTGTTGCTGATCTGGCTGGCGCTGGACCGGATCCATCCCGAGCGAAAGTTTCCGGGCGGCTGGGCGCTGCTGCCGACCCTGGGGGCGGCCCTGCTGATCGCCGCAGGCCCCCAGGCCTGGGTCAACCGGTTGGTGCTGGCCTGGCGACCGCTGGTGTGGATCGGCCTGATCAGCTATCCGCTGTATCTTTGGCACTGGCCCTTGATGGGCTTTGCCAATCTGCAGGCCGGCGGGCAGGCCGCCCCGTCAACGCTATGGGCAATGGCCTTGCTCAGTGTCCTGCTGGCGGCAATGACCTATGTGCTGGTCGAGATCCCCATCCGCTTCGGCCGGTTGCGCTGGCGTGGCGTGACGCCGATCCTGCTGCTGGGCATGGCTGGTGTGGGAGCGCTGGGCGTCTGGACTTGGCATCAGAATGGTTTCGAACAGCGCTTCCCACCCATTATTCGCGACATGACCGCCCGCGGTGGCAGTGCCGTCATTACTGAAGGCTGGCGATATCACGACTGCATTCTGGAGCCCCGGGTGGATCCGGTGGCGTACAAGGATTTCTGCATCGAGAAGAACCGACGCCCTCTCCTGTTCCTGTGGGGAGACTCGCACGTGTCATCCCTCTACCCGGGGTTCAAGGCCTTGCAGGACAGCGGCCGCTACCAGTTCGGCATCGGTGAACGCGCGGGCGCCATCTGCCCGCCCATCCTGGGTATCAACCCCAGACCGATGTGCCGGGAACAGAACGAGGCCAACATCCGGGCGATCCGGCAATCCAGGCCGGACATCGTGCTGTTGTATGCGTGGTGGCACCACCCGCGCTATGACCTGCGTCCGCTGGAAGCGACGATCGCAGAACTGCGCAAGGCCGGCGTGCCGCGCATCATCCTGCTGGGTGCAGTTCCCTACTGGCAGCGACCACTGCCACAAATCCTGCTGGAGGAATGGCGCAAGGGGCCGTACTCGCAGCCACCGCCCTTGCGACTGCACAACGGACTGGACCCGAAGCTGCCCGACATCACTGCCCAGATGCGCGCAAAGGCACAGGCCATGGGCATCGAATTCATTTCCGGGCTGGACTACTTCTGCAATGCCGAAGGATGCCTGACCCGGGTGAATGAGTCGTCGCACCAACCCCTGAGCTACGACTACGGGCACCTGTCGATCAGCGCGGTGACCTGGTACGTGGACCAGATCGCGCCACTGATCTTCAGGCAGCCCTGATCAGCTTCAACGTGCCGGACGGCGACCCTGCGGGCGCGCCTGCGGCCGGCCGAAGCCACCGCCGTTGCCGCCTTCGTTGCGGCGGGCCGGGCCACGATCGCCTGCCGGCGGACGACCGGCGAAGCTGCCACGGTCGCCGCGATCACCGAAAGAGCGGTCCCCAAAGGAACGGTCACCCCGATCGGCAAACGAGCGCTCCCGGTCACCAAAACCACGGTTGGCACCGCGGTCAGCGAAGCCACCGCGATCGTTGTTGAAGCCACGGTCCTGGAAACCACGGTCGCGCTGCTCGAAGGGGCGCTGACCGTCCTGCGGACGATCGAATGACCGGCCGGGCGCCTTGTCGGTACGGCCGAAGCCACCGGCAAAGTCACGGCCTTGGCGGGCACCATCGGCACGCCCCTGACCACGGCCGGGACCGCCACTGGGACGACCGAAGCCGCCACGACCGCCAGGGCCACCCGAGCGGCCACCGCGACCGAATTCCGGCTGGGGCGCACGCATGCGCGGCTCCAGACCCGGGACGACTTCAGCGGTGAAGCGCTGGTGGGTGAAGGCTTCAATGTCGCTGATGCGGCGGCGGTCGCGGAACTCGGCGAAGGTCACGGCGATGCCGTCACGTCCGGCACGGCCGGTACGGCCAATGCGGTGGGTGTAGTCCTCGGCCTTCATGGGCAGGCCGAAGTTGAACACGTGGGTGATGGTGGGCACATCGATGCCGCGGGCTGCCACGTCGGTGGCCACCAGGAACTGCACCTGGCCATTGCGCAGCGCCATCAGGCGCCGGTTGCGCAGCCCCTGGCTGAGCGCGCCGTGCAGGGCCACGGCAGCAAAGCCGGCCTGCTGCAGTTCTTCGGCCAGGCCATCGCATTCGATCTGCGTGCTGCAGAACACCACGGCCTGGTTGATGGAGGCATCGCGCATCCAGTGATCGAGCAGCTTGCGCTTGTGGTCGGCGTGATCGGCCCAGTACAGCACCTGCTTGATGTTGGCGTGCTTCTCCTGCGGGGTATCGACCTGGATCCTCTGCACGTGCTTGCCACCTTCGTGCATGACGCGCATGGCCAGTTGCTGGATGCGGGGCGCGAACGTGGCGCTGAACATCATGGTCTGCCGGCGCTGGGCAGTCAGGGCATTGACCTCAGCCAGGTCATCGGCAAAGCCGAGGTCCAGCATGCGGTCGGCCTCATCCACCACCAGGAACTGCACCTGGTCGAGCTTGATCTGCATCGATCGCTGCAGGTCCAGCAGGCGGCCCGGCGTGGCCACCACCAGATCGGCGTTCTGCAGGCGGGCGATCTGCACCTGATAAGGCATGCCGCCCACCACGTTGGCGATGCGCAGGCCGCGGCAATGGCGAACCAGATCGATGGCGTCATGGGCCACCTGCTGCGCCAGCTCACGCGTCGGGCACAGGATCAGGGCGCCGGGCGTGGCGGCCTTGAAGTGTCGCGGATTGGTCGGGTCCTTGCGCTTGGGCGCCTTGGGCGGGGCCTCGCCGCGGGCAGCGGCTTCTGCCGCCAGGCGCTCGCGCTCGGCACGCTCCTGAGCGGCGCGCTCGGCCTGCTGCTGCAGCAGGGTGTGCAGCACGGGCAGCAGGAAAGCGGCGGTCTTGCCGCTGCCGGTCTGGCTGGACACCATCAGGTCGGCATAGCGACCAGACTCGCCCGTGACCTGGACGGCCTTGGGGATGACCAGGTTCTGGACCTGGGTAGGTTCGACATAGCCGAGATCGGCGACGGCGGCGATCAGTTCGGGGGCCAGCCCGAGGACCTGAAACCCGTTGGGCGCCGCCGGCGCGTCGTTGGTGGAGATCTCCGTGGAGGTGTCGGTAGCGGACGCGAAAGCGTCGCGGTCTTCAAAAGAGTCGCTCATGTGAGTCCTTGCGCGGAAAAATTGCGCAAACGACCGAAGCAGGAGCAATAGGCGGCCGCCGGCAGAGATGCCGGGGTGACCCGTCGCGCAAGATCCGTTCGTGGTTACAGAACATCAACCATCAAACGGTCAGCGCACATTCATTCGGGTGCGAAGGGCTCCGAGGACCGGTCTGACGCAGTGAGCGCAGCACGGGGTATTTCAGGGAGCCTGCTGTGTGAGGCAGATGCAAGAAAGCTGTGCCCTTCATGAGCACAGCTTTATATTCTCGCACAGATTGGGGAAAACCCCAAATTTCCGGCCATCAGCGAAGGACGGCGGCCACGATGTGGTACAGGATAGCCGCCAGGACTGCTGTGGCCGGCACGGTCACGATCCAGGCCGCCACAATGCGCAGCACGGCCGACCGCTTGACGATCTCCTTCTTGTAAGCCTTCTTGAAGGCTTTCTGCTCGCGTTTGTCGAACACGGCACCCACCGCAATCTCCCGAGCCTTGGCCCGCTTTTTCATCTCGGCCAGCATGCGCTTTTTCTCGCTCACCTCGGCCGCTTCGAACCGGGTGAGGTAAGACTCGACCTCGGCCCGGTCCTCGCCCTGGTGTCCGGCGCGGACCACATGCTCCATCTTGGCGTAGTTGACCTTGAGCAGCTCGCGCAGGAAGCCCACACCGAACACCGCACCAATGGAGATGTGGGTGGTGGAGACCGGCATGCCCAGCTGGGAAGCAACGATGACGGTCAATGTGGCGGCCATGGCAATCGAATAGGCCCGCATGTTGTCGAGCTCGGTGATTTCCTTGCCGACCGTGCGGATGAGCTTGGCACCATACAGGGAAAGGCCTGCCGCCAGACCGATGGCGCCCAGCACCATGATCCACATCGGCGTCGCCGCCTTGGTGGCCACCGCACCGGCTTTGACGGCCTCATAGATGGCCGCCAGCGGACCAACCGCGTTGGCCACATCGTTGGCGCCATGAGCAAAGCTCAGCAAGGCAGCCGAGCAGACCAGAGGCCAGACGAAAAGGCGGTTGACACCGTCCTTGCTGTTCTCCAGATGACGCGCCCGGGCAGCGATCGGTCCCTTGACCACCGCCCACACCACCAGCGCGAACACGCCGCCCGCCACCACGGCAACCCAGAACCCCACCTTCACCAGCTGGCCCAGCCCTTTGAGCAGCATGTAGGTGCCGAACGCCCAGGCCATGGCAGCGATGAGCCATGGCACCACCCGAGTGGCCGCTTCGGTCATGTCGGTGCGGTAAGTGATGCTGCGTTTGATCAGGTAAAGGAAACCTGCGGCAATCAGTCCGCCTGAGAGCGGGGAGATCACCCAGCTGAGAACGATGTTGCCGATGGTTCCCCAGTTGACCAGCCCCCAGCCACCTGCGGCGATGCCCGCCCCCATCACCGCACCGATGATGGAATGGGTGGTGGACACCGGCGCACCAATGGCTGTGGCCAGATGGAGCCACATGGCGCCGGCCAAGAGCGCGGCGAACATCAGCCAGGCGAACTGGGCGGCGTCGGGGATCTGCTTGAGATCGATGATGGCCCCCTTGATGGTACCCACCACCTCACCACCGGCGATGATGGCGCCCATGGCTTCGAACACCGCAGCCACGAGAATGGCCCAGCCCATGGTCATGGCACCGGATCCGACAGCCGGCCCCATGTTGTTGGCCACATCGTTGGCACCGATGTTCATGGCCATGTAGCCACCGACCACCGCCGCAATGATGAGCAGCCACACCGCCGAGCTGGACAGCCCGGCGACGTTGGCACCGGTGAGCGATGCATACAGGCCCACCAACAGGAGGAAGATGATGGAGGCACCCAACTGCAGCACGTCCTGGTGCCGCGTGACGAATCCGGACTTCTGTTTTTTTGTCATGGAAATTTCCCACAGAAGTCACGATTTTGACATGCAAGGCTGACAGGTCAGCCCCGCACGGACGCACTGAGCCGCTTTAGCGAAGGAAGTGCGTGCGGTAATGCACCAGTTCGTCGATCGACTCGTGCACGTCCGCCAGTGCAGTGTGCTTCTGCTGCTTCTTGAAGCTGTCGTAGACCTCGGGACGCCAGCGACGGGCCAGTTCCTTAAGCGTGCTGACGTCCAGATTGCGGTAGTGGAACCAGGCTTCCAGCTTGGGCATGTACTTGACCAGAAAGCGCCTGTCCTGTCCGATGGAGTTGCCGCACATGGGCGATGACTTTTTCGGGACATAGCGCCCGATGAACTCCAGCAGGATGGCCTCGGCCTGCGCCTCATCGACCGTGCTGGCACGCACCTTGTCGGTCAAACCACTTTTGCCGTGGGTGCCCTTGTTCCAGGCGTCCATGCCATTGAGGACCGCGTCGCTCTGGTGGATGGCAAACACCGGGCCTTCCACCCGGGGCTCCAGGTTGGGGCCCGTGACCACCACAGCGATCTCCAGCAGGCGTTCCTTTTCAGGGTCAAGCCCACTCATCTCGCAATCGAGCCAGACCAGGTTCTGGTCGCTCTTGCTCAGGGTAG
>JAJPEW010000079.1 GCA_021166755.1 Hydrogenophaga sp.
GTGCCCGGGCAACGCAGCCGGTTCATCGACGAGATGGGGCTGGACCAGGCCACCGTCCGTGAAGACCCGAGAGAAAAACTGCGAGCCTTGCGTGCCGAGTTTGCCCAACGCGCGGCCGCGCCCAGACCGGAGGTCACATGACCCCTTGGCGCCTGTTGTTCGCAGCGGCCACCTGCCTGGGCATCCACGCGTCCGGGTTCGCCCAAGGGCCATCGCCCGGACCCGCTTCGTCCTGCGTCAGCGCGGACGCCATCACCCCTCTGCACCTGTACGGCCTGTGGCAGCTTCGCCTTTGGCCTGAAGGGGAACCGGAGGACCGCTGGTCATCCGAAGGCGCGATGCTGTTCGAGCGCCACCCCGAGTTTCCCGGCAGCGTGCGCGGACAGTTGCGCCGCAGCGCCATCGGCAACGACCTGTCGGCCCTGGTATCGGGCGATGTGGAAGGGGGAGAGTTCACCCTGGACGAGTCGACCGATGGTGTGCGCATCGACGCCGTCTGGACAGGCGGTCTTCCCCCCCAGGCCTGTGGCCGGGAAATCCGCGGGGTGCGGCAGCCCGCAGAAACCACAGGGGGCCCTGCGCTGAACTTCGTGCTGCGCAAGGTCCCCGGCTGGCAATGACCGGGGTTGTCCTATCCTCAATTTTGGGGATGGTCTTGCTTTCCGTCATGGTGGCCGAATCTTTCGGGGATACGATGGCTGTTACAGAACGTCAACGCCGGCCCGCTGGGATCCGGACGGGATGACGCCAGCCGCACCCCATGCCCTCTCCGTCACCCTCTGCGCCTGCGGACATTCATCGCCCGACCTGGGAGGCCTTGCGGGCCGGTGACACGCTGGGCAGCCGTCGACTGGCCATGCAGACCCTGCGCAGGGCCGGTCAACAGGACGATGGTCACGCCCAGGCCATCGCTTTCTTGCAGCTGGCGCAAGCCGATTTGCTGGACTCCTCCTACGAACACGCCATGTCGATGGCACGCAAAGCCGGGGATGGGCTTGCGGCGCAGGGAGACGGCCCACGCACCGTGGAAGCCCTGTGTCTGGCCGCCTATTGCGCCACCGTGCTGGGGCAGGACCAGTCCGCTTGGGATCTGCTGGGTCATTCGCGCCAGTTGGCCCTGAATCTGCCGTCCCGCGAAGACGCCGCCCAAGCCCTGGCGAGGGTGGAAAACTATTCCGGCATCGCCGCCAGCTGGGCAGGGCAACATACTGAGGCCCGCGATCATTTCACGCGATCGCTGGAGTCGCTGCTGGGGGCGGACGACATCGACCACGCCCTGCACCCGCTGATCAACCTCTGGAAGAACGAGGTCCTGATGCTGGCGCTGGGCCACACCCGTTCCCCGTTGGACGTGGCTCGCCCCGACCACCTGGAGGAGCTGCATCTCCTGTGCGGCAACCTGCTGAGCGATCACGCCGCAACCACGTTTTCGGCCTCTCACGTCACCGTCGCCCAAACCGTGCTGGCCTTCCTGTGCCACCACCTGTGCCTGCTGCAGGGCCGGCACGGGGAAGCGCTCATTCACCTGCACAGTTGTCGCCAGCTGATCCGCCCCCTGCACGCCGGCTGCTGGCTGCACACCATGGGCTGGTGGGCCGAACTGCAACATGCCCTGGCCGAAGGCGAGCAAAGAACCGCGCGCTATTGCGCGCTGTCGATGATGGCCGCCGCCGGCCGGACCCGGCATGTGCGCATGCGAATGCTGGCGCAACGTCTGACGCACACCCTGGTGCCGGAACTGCACTGATCGCGGGATCCCAGCCCCGAGAGCCCCGGACCTCCGTCAGCCATGGCGTCAGAAAAACAAAAAAGCGACCGTCTTTCGACGAGTCGCTTTTCTGGCACCGCCTGTAACTCGTTGAATTACAAGCAGTATTTTCTGGTGGCCTGGGGCGGAATCGAACCACCGACACGCGGATTTTCAATCCGCTGCTCTACCAACTGAGCTACCGGGCCAGAGACTGCAAGTATAGCACGATTCTGACGACTTCAGCCACCGTTGCGTTTGCTGCGCGCCAGATCCACACCCAGTTGCTTGAGCTTGCGGTACAGGTGGGTCCGTTCCAGCCCCGTCTTCTCCGCCACGCGGGTCATGGAACCCGCTTCGTTGGCCAGGTGGTACTCGAAGTACGCTTTCTCGAATTCGTCGCGCGCCTGGCGCAGGGGGCCTTCCAGGTTGAAAGACTGCATCGACTGCGGCCCCAGGTCCAGCACCGGCTCCTGCAGCTTGCCGCCCGTCATCGCCACTTCGACCGTCAGGTCGGGCCCCGCGGCCGGCAGACTGGTGCCCGGCCTGACAGCCACCGACTGAAGCGATCGCGGCATGGGTTTGTTCAATCCCTGGTCCACCGCCTTGAGCAGCTTCTGCAGCGTGATGGGCTTTTCCAGAAAGGCGGTTGCGCCGATGCGGGTAGCCTCCACCGCGGTGTCGATGGTGGCGTGGCCGCTCATCATGATCACCGGCATGCTCAGCAGACCCGCACTCGCCCATTCCTTGAGCAGGGTCACGCCATCGGTGTCGGGCATCCAGATGTCCAGCAGCACCAGGTCGGGGCGCATCAGCTGACGCACATGGCGGGCCTGCGCAGCGTTCTCGGCCAGCTCCACCGAGTGACCTTCATCGTTGAGGATCTCGGAGAGCAAATCCCGGATGCCAAGCTCGTCGTCTACCACCAGTATGTTGGCCATACGCTGTCTGTTTCCCTCTGGAGTGATGCTGTAGTGTTGTCAATTCGCAACTGCGAATGATAGCGACACTTGGGCGCCCACCACGCGCCCCTCGCTGATCCGGTTGCTGATGTCGACACGCCCGCCGTGCTCGTCCATGATCTTCTTGACCACCGCCAGCCCCAGCCCGGTGCCTTTGGCCTTGCTGGTCACGTAGGGTTCGAATGCCCGCTTGAGCACGTTCTCGGCAAAACCGTGGCCCCGGTCGATGACCGTCAGGCGGACCCAGCGCCCCGATTCCGATCGCCGCGTGCGCACCAGCACCTCGGCATCGGCTTGCCCGGTCATGGCGTCCTGGGCGTTCTGCACCAGGTTGTGCAGCACCTGCCGGACCTGCTGGGCGTCGGCCAGTATGGGCGGACAGTCGTCCCCCAGCTCGACGCGCACTGGCACCTCGGCATGCTCGTAGAGACCCAGGATGTCTCGCAGCAGACCGTTGAGATCCAGGGGTGCCAGCTGCGCGGCAGGCAGCCGCGCGTAGTCACGGAACTCGTTGACCAGGCGCTTCATGGCATCGACCTGATCGACGATCGTGCGAACCGACTTGTCCAGCACCGCCTGCTCGGGCGGCGGCACCTTGCCCTGCAGCTTCATGGCCAGCCGCTCGGCCGAGAGCTGGATGGGCGTCAGGGGATTCTTGATCTCATGGGCCAGCCGGC
>JAJPEW010000123.1 GCA_021166755.1 Hydrogenophaga sp.
GTACCCGCTGGAGACGGTGCAGCAGATGGCGGCCATCTGCCAGGAAGCCGAAAAAACCGATCACGATCCGCTGGAAGACGACTTCATTGGCGAGACCTTCAAGCGCATCGACCACGCCATCGCCATGGGCGCCCTGTTCACCGCGCACCACCTCAAGGCCAAGGCCATCGTGGCCCTGACCGATTCAGGTTCCAGTGCGCTGTGGATGAGCCGGCACAGCGTGCGCATGCCCATCTTTGCCGTCACCTCCAAGCTGGCCACCCAGCGCAAGATGACCCTGTACCGCAACGTGCGGCCGCTGCTGGTGGACACCAGTGCCGAGCGCGACACCGCCTTGCAGGAAGCCGAGGCCGACCTGCGCAAGCGCGGCGTGATCCAGTCGGGCGATGTGTACGCCATCACCTTCGGCGAACCCATGGGCACGCCCGGCGGCACCAATACCCTCAAGATCTGTCGGGCCGCCTGACCCCCTGCACATCCGATTCGCTCCTGGTGGCGTAATCGGATCATGGACGATCTGAAAGCCACTTCCCCCCGGCGCCACTGGCTGGCGGTGCTGGGCATCTTGCCGCTCCTGCAGGCCTGCTCGCCCCTTCGCCTGATCAACGCCACGGTGCCGGACGGCACCCATGAGCGTCGGGACGGCCTGGCCTACGGGCCACTCGAGCGCCACCAACTGGACCTGTATCTGCCCCGCCCGGCGCGGGCTGCCGCGCCGATGGTGGTGTTTTTCTACGGCGGTTCATGGACCAGCGGCCGGCGGGAGGACTACCGCTTTGTCGGCGAGGCACTGGCCTCGCGCGGCGTGGTCGTGGCGGTGGCGGACTACCGCCTCAGCCCGCAGGTGCGATACCCTGCCTTTCTCGAGGACAGTGCGTTGGCGGTCTCCTGGGCGATCTCGCAGGCCGAGGACTGGGGCGTGGATCGCCATCGCATCTACCTGATGGGACACAGCGCGGGCGCCTACAACGCCGCCATGCTGGCACTGGACCGGCGCTGGCTGTCCCGCCACGATTCGGAGCCCGCCGCGTTGGCTGGCTGGATTGGTCTGGCCGGCCCTTACGACTTCCTGCCCATCGCTCTGCCCGCTGTTCAGCGGGCGTTCAACTGGCCATCCACCCCGGCCGACTCCCAGCCGCTGCACCACGCGAAGCGGCCTGATCGCCCGTTGCAGGCCCATCGGGTGCTGCTGATGGCTGCGCAGGAGGATCGGCTGGTGGATCCTCGGCGCAACACCCTGGCCATGGCCGAAGTGCTGAAGGGGCGCGGGTTGGCGGTGCAGACCGAACTGCTCGACGGCGTGGGCCACGCCACCCTGATTGGCGCATTGGCGCCGCCCCTGCGCCGCCTGGCGCCCGTGCTCGATCGCCTGACCGATTTTCTGCTGCCCGCCGGCGGCTGATGCGCCTGATTCAGCTCAGGGATTTCTTGAGCCACTCGGCAAAGGCCGAGCATTCCCATCGGTCCATGGTACCGGTGCGCCAGCACAGGTAATGGGCATGCGGGCTCGGGACGTGGCGAGGGTACAGCGGCACCAGCGTGCCGTTGTCCAGCCAGGGCGCCGCCAGCTTCAGGCGCAGCAGGGCAACGCCCATGCCTGCCGCCGCGGCGTCGCACATCAGGCCGATGTCGTTGAACTGGGAACCCTCGGTGGGCTCCGGCCAGTCCAGGTCATGGGCCGCGAACCAGGTACGCCAGGGTTCCAGCGGGCTGCGCAGCAGGGGTAGACCCTCCATGTCCATGACCGAATCGAAGGGTCCGTGTTCCCGCACAAAGGCCGGCGAGGCCATGGGCGTGACCTCGTCCTTGGCCAGGCACAGGTGTTCCACGTCCGCGTAGCGGCCAGTGCCAAAGCGCACCATCAGGTCCGCATCCTCGGCCACCACGTCCAGCAGCGGAATGCTCACCTGCAGCGTCAGATCGATCTCGGGATAGGCGTCCGAGAACTGCTTGAGGCGGGGCAGCAGCACCGAGCGCGCAAACGTCGGGGTCACTGCGAGTCGCAGTTTGCGTCGTCCCGGCGAGACGCTCTGGCTCGGGAACTTGGCCAGCGTCGCCAGCCCTTCGCGCACATGGGCCAGGTACTCGATACCCTCGGTGGTCAGCGAGAAGTCCGCCCGGCCGAACAGTTTGGTGCCCAGGATCTGCTCCAGCTGCCGGATGCGGTGACTCACGGCGCTTGGCGTCACGCACAGCTCATCCGCCGTCTGCGTCACGCTGCGCAGGCGCGCCAGCGCCTCGAAGGTCAGCAGACACTGGATCGGCGGAATTCTGATGGTCACTTGAAGACCACCGTCTTGTGCCCGTTGAGCAGCACCCGGTGCTCGCTGTGCCATTTGACAGCGCGGGCCAGCACCTGACTTTCGGTGTCCCGTCCGACCGCGGTCAGGTCTTCCACCGTGTCCGTGTGGTCCACGCGCGCCACATCCTGCTCGATGATCGGACCCTCGTCCAGATCGGCCGTCACGTAGTGCGCGGTCGCGCCGATCAGCTTCACGCCGCGGTCGTGCGCCTGGTAGTAGGGCTTGGCCCCCTTGAAGCTGGGCAGGAAGCTGTGGTGGATGTTGATCGCCTTGCCCGAGAGTTCGCGGCAGAGGTTGTCCGACAGGATCTGCATGTAGCGCGCCAGTACGACCAATTCGGCGCCTTCGTTGCGGATGATCTCCAGCTGCCGTTCTTCAGCCTGGGCCTTGGTGGCCGCCGATACCGCAATGTGGTGGAACGGTACGTTGTAGCTGGCCGCCAGCTGGTAGAAGTCGCGGTGGTTGCTCACGATGGCGCGGATGTCCAGGCGCAGCAGACCACTCTTCCAGCGGAACAGCAGATCGTTGAGGCAATGGCCTTCCTTGCTCACGAAAAGCACGGTCTTCATCGGCTCGGCCAGCGGGTGCAGGCTCCAGCGCATGCCAAAGGGCTCGGCAAACAGCCGCACATGGGTATGTAGGTCTTCAGCCGTCAGCGTGGCGCAGGTGAACTGCACCCGCATGAAGAACAGGCCCGTGTCGTGGTCGTTGTACTGGGCGGCTTCCTCGATGTTGCCGCCGCGCTCCAGCAGGAAACCCGAGACGGCGTGCACGATGCCGGGGCGGTCCTGGCAGGAGAGGGTGAGGACGTAGGTATGGTTCATGACCCCCGGATTGTCGCAGGAGCCGGCGCGCTGGGTCACCGGCAGCCTGCCGGAGTGGATCTGCCGGTCTGCGGATACCGGTGCCACAATCCGGTCATTCCACGACCCATCCGCCCCCATTCCAGGAGTCCGAGCCCATGGCCTACAACGATTTCCGCATGGACAACCAGTGGTTGCCCTTCACGCCCAACCGCAGCTTTGCCCAGGACCCGAGGGTGTTCGTGGCCGCCGACGGCATGCACTTCACCACCCACGATGGCCGCCAGGTCATCGACGGCATCTCCAGCCTCTGGTGCGTGGGCGCCGGTCACAACCGCAAGTCCATCAACGAGGCCATCAAGGCCCAGCTCGACACGCTGGACTACGCCACCGCCTTCAACGCCAGCAACGACAAGGCCTTTCGCGCCGCCGAGATGATCGCCGCCATGGCCCCCGGCGACCTCAACAAGGTCCTGTTCTGCAACTCTGGCTCCGAGGCGGCCGACACCTCGTTGAAGGTGGCGCTGGCCTACCACCGCGCGCGCGGTGAGGGCCACCGCAACATCTTCATCGGTCGCGAGCGCGGCTACCACGGTGTCAACTTCGGTGGCATGAGCGTGGGCGGGATTCCGGCCAACCGCAAGGTCTACGGCGCTGCGCTGCTGCCGCGCGTGGACCACATGCGCTTCATCCACGACCCGCTGCACCCTGAACATGCTGGCCACGCCTACATCCACAACCAGGAACCAGTGTGGAACGAGGACATCCTGCTGGAGCTGGAAAACCGCATCCTGCCGCTGCACGACCCGAGCAACGTGGCGGCCGTGATCGTCGAGCCGGTGGCCGGCAGCGCCGGCTGGTATATCCCGCCCCAGGGGTACCTCAAGCGCCTGCGCGAGATCTGTGACAAGCACGGCATCCTGCTGATCTTCGATGAGGTCATCACCGGCTTCGGTCGCCTGGGCACCGCCTTCGGCGCCGACTTCTACGGCGTGGTGCCCGACATGATCAACTTCGCCAAGTGCGTGACCAACGGCGTCATTCCCATGGGCGGCGTGATCTGCAGCGATCGCATCTACGACACCATGATGGGAGCCCATGGCAGCGCCCCGGGCCACGCGATCGAGTTCTTCCACGGCTACACCTACTCGGGCCACCCGGTGGCCTGTGCGGCGGCCATCGCCACGCTGGAGCTGTTCCAGCAGGAAAACCTGTTCGCCCGCGCGGGTGAGATGGGGCCGGTGCT
>JAJPEW010000010.1 GCA_021166755.1 Hydrogenophaga sp.
CGACTGATGACCCCGGCCTGGGGCGAGTTCTGCGCCAGAACGGTACGCCTGCCTTCGCTGCTGGGTGACGCTGCATGGGACTGGATGGTCCGCGGCCGCACGATGACGCAGGCGTTCGAGCGGCTGGGTGCTGCATTGCCCACCGGTGTGCTGGACAACGAAGACATCCACCGTCAGATCCAGGAGATGTTCAGCCGGGATGGGCGAACCAACGATTTTCGGGAGTTGCGCGCCCGCCTGACCCTGGTGGCGACCGAACTCGATACCGGAGAACCGGTGCCTTTCGGTCGGCCGGGCTGGGATCATGTGCCCATCTCCAGGGCCATTCAGGCCAGCGCGGCGCTGCCGGGCCTGTTCCCACCCGTCGATATCAACGGCAGGCATTACGTGGATGGCGCGCTCAAGAAGACGGTTCATGCCACCGTGGCCCTGGATGAGGGGGTGGATCTGCTGATCTGCCTCAATCCCCTGGTTCCCTTCCATGCCGATCCCGCGGCCCGTGAAGAGCACCGCATTCCCTCGCTGGTCGAAGGCGGCCTGCCGGCGGTCATGAGCCAGACCTTCCGCTCCATGATCCATTCGCGGCTGGCGCTGGGCTTCAAGCAGTACGAGCGCAGCTACCCGGGCACCGACTTCGTGCTGATTGAGCCGGACCACCGGGACGCCAAGCTGTTCCTGGCCAACACCTTCAGTTACCGCCAGAGGCGCGAGATGGCCGAGCATGCTTACCAGCAGACACGTCGCTGGCTTCGCCACCATCAGGCCGCGCTGCAGCCCCGGCTGGACCGGCACGGCATCGGCATGGACGAGGCGGCGCTGCGGGATCCCCACCGCTACCTGATCGACCTGGGCCCCCGGCGCACACCGGGGCCGGTCGAGCGTCTGCACGCCACCCTGGATGAACTGCAGCATCGCCTGCACGCCATGGGAGGGGCCGCCTGAGCATGCCCCGCAAAGCCCCCCGTCGCACCGCCGAACGCATTCTGGAAGTCACCCTGGAGCTGTTCAACCGCTTCGGTGAACCGAACGTGTCGACGACGCTGATCTCGTCGGAATTGGGCATCAGCCCAGGCAATCTCTACTACCACTATCCCGCCAAGGATGAGCTCATCAACTCGCTGTTCGAGAAGTATGAGAAGTCCCTGGTGGACCTGCTCAACGCCAGCGATGGCGTCCGCAATGTCGAAGACGCCTGGTTCTTTCTCCATTCGCTGTTCGAGATCATCTGGGACTACCGCTTCCTGTACCGTGACCTGAACGATCTGCTGTCCAAGAACCGCTTGCTGGAAACGCGCTTTCAGGCCGTGCTGCGGCACAAGACGCGCGCCATCCGCACCATGCTGGCGGCCATGAGCCGGGCGGGTACGGTTGACATCGGTGCCAGCGAGCTGGAGCCCACCGCCAACGGCATGGTGGTGCTCCTGACCTACTGGCTCAGCTTCGAATACGTGCGCGACCCGCGCCACGCCCTGGAACCCGCCAACGCCCAGCAGGCGCTGATGCGCGGCGCGCACCACGTGCTCAACCTGCTGGCGCCCTATCTGGTGGGGGAGCAGCGAGCCCACATGCTCAAGCTGGCCGGTGCCTACCGGGCCGAGGGCTGAGGAGCGATCGGTGAGTGCCCCCTGGACGCCCACGCCCGAAGCGATTGTCGGTCGCCTGGACCCGGTCGATGTCGAACGTCGCTGGTCGCGCCTGCACGCCGGCGACGCCCTGGACAGGCCCACCGACGCAGCCTTGCTGGAGGGCTGGACCGATTACCACAATGGCCACTTCCAGCGCGCCCGTGATGCGGGGCTGCGTGCTGGCTCGGCCGGCTGGTCGCTGGCCCAGAAGGCCACCTGTGTGTATGCGGTGTATGTCGAGCCCCATGAGTCCACGCGCCTGATCCTGCTGTCCGATGTGGCCGAGCGTGCCCTGGAGCACCAGGCGCTGGATCGCCGCCAGGCAGCCGCCTGGTATTGGCAGGGTTATGCCCTGGGACGTTTCAGCCAGGGCATCAGCGTGGCCAAGGCGCTGGCGCAGGGCATCGGTGCCCGCGTGAAGGCGGCCCTGGAGCAGACAGTCACCCTGCAGCCCGCGCACGCCGACGGACATCTGGCACTGGCCTCCTTTCATGCCGAGGTCATCGACAAGGTGGGAGAGCTCATCGGGGGCATGACCTATGGCGCGCGCCGGACGGTCGGTCTGGATCACTATGAGCGTGCCGTCAGTCTGGTGCCCGACTCCCCGGTGTTTCTCTATGAACAGGCCAGCGGGCTGCTCAAGCTCGACGGCGATGGCGCCCAGGAGCGGTCGATGCGGCTGCTGGAAGCCGCCGGCCAACGGGAGCCCGCCGATGCCATGGAGCGCCTGTACGTCTGCCTGGCACGGGCGGACCTGGATGCCTGACGGACAGCTTGTCACCGCATAATCGCGCGCCATGGACACCAAATGGCTGGAAGATTTCGTCAGTCTGGCTGAGACCCGCAGTTTCAGCCGCTCGGCACAGTTGCGCCACGTGACGCAACCGGCGTTTTCACGGCGCATCCAGTCGCTGGAGGCCTGGGCGGGCACCGATCTGGTCGACCGCTCCTCGTACCCGACCCGCCTGACCCCGGCCGGCCAGACGCTGTACGAGCAATCCCTGGAAATGCTGCAGGCCCTGCAGAACACCCGGGCCATGCTGCGGGCCCACACGGCCGCCGCCCAGGACGTGATCGAGTTCGCCGTGCCGCACACGCTGGCCTTCACCTTCTTTCCCTCCTGGCTCTCCGAGCTGCGCGAGACCTGCGGTCCCGTCAAGACCCGGCTGATCGCGCTGAACGTGCACGACGCCGTGATGCGCCTGGTCGAAGGCAGCTGTGATCTGCTGATCGCCTATCACCATCCTGCGCAGCCCATTCAGCTGGACGCGCAGCGCTACGAGATGCTGCCGCTGGGGCAGGAAAGTCTGGCCCCGTACGTGCGTCCCGACGGCGATGGCGAGCCCCTGTTCCGCCTGCCGGGCACGCCCGCCCATCCCTTGCCTTACCTGGCCTATGCGCCAGGTGCCTACCTCGGCCGGGTGGTGGACGACATGCTGCGCCAGACCGGCACGCCCGCCCATCTGGACCGCCAGTACGAAACCGACATGGCCGAGGGGCTGAAAGCCATGGCACTGGAAGGTCATGGCGTGGCCTTCCTGCCGTCGAGCGCCGTGCGCCGGGAATTGCGTTCGCGGCGCCTGGTGTCTGCCGGCGCGGACTTCTCCACCACCCTGGACATCCGCCTCTACCGCCAGATCAGCCCGACAGGGTCCTCGCGCCAGAAGCGGGCCGTCGACCAGTTCTGGCAGCAGCTGCAGGGGCGTCTGGCGCCGGCCGCGCCCACGCGATCCTGAGGGCCTTACCGCCCGGTATTTGCGACAATCAGGGCATGAACGCCCCTGCCGCCCAGACCCTGACCCTCGCCCGCCCCGACGACTGGCACCTGCACGTGCGCGACGGCGCCGCCCTGCACACCGTCGTGCCGCACACCGCCGCCCAGTTCGGTCGCGCCATCATCATGCCCAACCTCAAGCCGCCGGTGACCACTGCGGCCCAGGCCACGGCCTACGCCGAGCGCATCCGCGCCGCCGTGCCCGCGGGCATGAGCTTCGAGCCGCTGATGACGCTGTACCTGACCGACAACCTGCCGGCCGACGAAATCGCGCGGGCCAAGGACGCCGGCGTGGTGGCCTGCAAGCTCTACCCGGCCGGTGCCACCACCAACAGCGACGCGGGCGTGACCGACATCCGCAAGACCTACCGGACGCTGGAAGCCATGCAGAAAGCCGGTGTGCTGCTGCTGGTGCATGGCGAAGTGACCAGCCCGGATATCGACCTGTTCGACCGCGAGGCGGTGTTCATCGAGCAGCAGCTGGCGCCGCTGCGCAAAGATTTCCCGGGCCTGAAGATCGTGATGGAGCACATCACCACCAAAGAAGCCGCGCAGTACGTGGCCGAGGCCGACGCCCACCTGGGGGCCACCATCACCGCCCACCACCTGCTCTACAACCGCAACGCCATCTTCACCGGCGGCATCCGCCCGCATTTCTACTGCCTGCCCGTACTCAAGCGCGAGACTCACCGGCAGGCGCTGGTCGCTGCAGCCACCAGCGGCAACCCCAAGTTCTTTCTGGGCACCGACAGCGCACCGCATCCGGCCCACCTGAAAGAACACGCCACCGGCTGTGCCGGCTGCTACACCGCGCACGCGGCCATCGAGATGTATGCCGAGGCCTTCGAGGCCGCCGGCGCGCTCGACAAGCTGGAGGGCTTTGCCAGCCTCTTCGGTGCCGACTTCTACGGCCTGCCGCGCAATACCGGCACCATCACCCTGCGCAAGGAAAGCTGGACCCCGCCCGAGAGCTTTGCCTTCGGCGATGCGGAGCTCAAGCCCTTGCGCGCGGGTGAGTCGCTGCCCTGGCGGCTGGTGGGCTGAGCGCGCATGTGCGCCGTCGACACCGCCGTCGCCGGCTGGCCAGCGCCTGACTGGGCCCAACCCTGGAATGCGCCTTTTGCGCAGGAGGGTGCGGCGGTGCGCGCCGCCTGTGAGGCGGGAGCCGGGCTGCCGCAGGCACTGACGCAGCTCGTCGGCGCGACCGGGCCCCGCTTCGTGCCGCAGGCCGACTTGCCCGCTGGCATGGCCTATGAGCAATTCATTTTCGAGACCGGCAGCGTGCCCACCCGCGAAGGCCTTCACGACTTCTTCAACGGGTTGGTCTGGATGCGCTTTCCCGCCACCAAGCGCCTGCTCAACCGCTTGCAGGCCGCCGAGATTGCCCAGGCCGGCGTCGGGCAGGTGAGGGGGCCGGTGCGCGACGCCATCACACTCTTCGACGAGAACGCCGTCCTCCTGCAGGCGCCCGACGAGATCTGGCAGGCCCTGCTGGCGCGCCAATGGCAACAGTTGTTCGTGACCTTGCGGCCGCTGTGGTCGCAGGCGCGGCTGGTGTTGTTTGGCCATGCCCTGCTGGAAAAGCTGGTTCTGCCCTACAAGTCCATCACCGGACACGTCTTCCGGGAGCCGGTGCCGCCCGGGCTGGGTGGCGATCCGGCCGCCTGGGACGCCTGGCTGGCGTCCCGTCTGACGGCGCCTGGCCTGGCGGCCAAACCGTTCACGCCGCTGCCCGTCCTGGGGGTGCCTGGCTGGTGGCCGGCCAACCAGGATCCTGACTTCTACGACGATGCTGATGTCTTTCGGCCTCAACGGATTCGGCCGGTAGGCCAGCGACACGCCAGCGCCTGAACCCTTCGCAGGAAAGGTCTTGTTTTTTCGAAATCTGCACACACCTGTTTCCCGTTAATATTGTCGGTCCCGGGGCGACGACGGAACCTCCGTCCAGGCGAAGGGTCCGATCACCACCACACGGATCCACCCATCCGGGAACACTGGAGTCACCATGAAACGCATTTTTCTGTTTGTTCTGACCAACGTCGCCGTGATGGCGGTGCTGCTGGTCACCACCCGCCTGCTGGGGGTTGACCGGTTCCTGACGGCCAACGGCCTGAACATGGGCGCGCTGGCCGTGTTCTCCCTGGTCATGGGCTTTGGTGGCGCGACCATCTCGCTGCTGATGAGCAAGACCATGGCCAAGATGAGCACGGGTGCGCGCGTCATCAGCCAGCCGCAGACCGCCGACGAAGCCTGGATCGTCCAGACCGTCCAGAAGTTTGCCGAGAAGGCCGGCATCGGTATGCCCGAGGTCGCCATCTACGAGGGTGAGCCCAACGCCTTTGCGACGGGCGCCTTCAAGAACTCGGCGCTGGTGGCGGTGTCCACGGGCCTGCTGCAGAACATGACGCGTGAAGAGGTCGAGGCGGTGATCGGCCATGAGGTGGCCCACGTCGCCAACGGCGACATGGTCACCATGACCTTGATCCAGGGCGTGATGAACACCTTCGTCGTGTTCTTCAGCCGAATCATCGGCTACGCGGTGGACAGCTTCCTGCGCCGGGGCGACAGCGAGAACAGCGGCCCGGGCATCGGCTACATGGTCACCACCATCGTGATGGACATCATTCTGGGCTTCCTGGCTGCCATCATCGTGGCCTGGTTCAGCCGCCAGCGTGAGTTCCGCGCCGACGCCGGTGCCGCCCAGCTGATGGGTCGCAAGCAGCCGATGATCAACGCCCTGGCCCGCCTGGGCGGCCTGACCCCGGGCGAGTTGCCCAAAACCATGCAGGCCATGGGCATCACCGGCGGTCTGGGCAAGCTGTTCTCGACCCACCCGCCGATGGAAGAGCGCATCGCCGCCTTGCAGAAGCTGTGATCACCCACCCGCTCAGCGGGCAAGGCAAAGGGCGCCTGTTCAGGCGCCCTTTCTTTTTTTATGGGGGAGGCGGGTCTTCAGCGCCAGCCGTTTTCCCAGTGGCCGTGACCACCACCGATGCGCACGAAGCGGCCGGGGTCGTGGTCCATGCGGGTGGTGTGGTGGCGACCCCGGTACCGGTAGGTCACGTCGTAGCCGACGGTGCGCGTCTCGTAGCGGGTTTGGGTGTGGCAGCGGGTCACCGTCTCGGCGCCGTGGCGCTGATGACGCCCCTCGATGTGGTTGCCCAGCACGGCACCACCCACCAGGCCCACCGCGGTGGCGATGGCGCGGCCGCTGCCATCACCGACGGTGTTGCCGATGGCGCCGCCCGCCAGTCCACCGATCAGGGCGCCGGCCCCGCTGGTGCGGGCCGGGCGGCTGACCACATGGTCCTGACACACCTGATGAGGCACCGCCACCTGCTGCACCACGGGCACGCTGCGGATCACGCGGGCGCGGTCATTCCCTGCGTGGGCCAGCCCGGCCGTGCCCAAGGCCAGAGAGCCCAGCAGGATCGTGGCAAGAGAGGTCTGGATACGTCGTGACATGGAAGTCTCCTGGATGGAAAGGAGCCTCCAGCATGCCGACCGTCCGTCAACGCCGAACCCAGGCCGGGTAAAGCTGAGCGGCAGCTTGTAACCAGCCGTGTGGTGGTCCTTCAGGCCTGGGCCAGGATGCTGCGTGCCACCGCCTCGGCCACCTTGATGCCGTCCACGCCGGCCGACAGGATGCCGCCCGCGTAGCCGGCGCCTTCGCCCGCCGGATACAGGCCGGCGGTGTTCAGGCTCTGGTAGTCATCACCCCGGGTGATGCGCAGGGGTGACGAGGTCCGGGTTTCGACGCCGGTGAGCACGGCGCCGGGCATGTCGTAACCGCGGATCTTGCGACCGAACACCGGCAGGGCTTCCCGCATCGCCTCGATGGCGTAATCGGGCAGCGAAGGCGCGAGATCACCCAGGTGGACACCGGGACGGTAGGACGGCTGAACCTCGGCCAGGGCGGTGGAGGGACGGCCGGCCAGGAAGTCACCCACCAGTTGTCCGGGGGCTTCGTAGGTGCCACCGCCCAGCTGGTAGGCGCGAGACTCCAGCTCCCGTTGCAGCACGATGCCGGCCAGCGGATGAACCTGCCCCTGTGCCTTGAGCGCCTGGGCTTGCTCGGCGTAGCGAGGGCCGTCGGATTCACCGAAAGCCGCGACCCACAAGGGCAGATCCTGCGGAAACCGGGTGGGGAAGTCGACCGGCTCGATGCCCACCACCATGCCG
>JAJPEW010000176.1 GCA_021166755.1 Hydrogenophaga sp.
GCAGGCGATGGGCTTGGCCATCGACTGGTCGCGCGAGGTCGCCACCTGTTCTCCGGACTACTACAAGTGGAACCAGTGGCTGTTCCTGAAGATGCTGGACAAAGGCATCGCCTACCGCAAGACCCAGGTCGTCAACTGGGACCCGGTGGACCAGACCGTGCTGGCCAACGAGCAGGTGATCGACGGCCGCGGTTGGCGCACCGGCGCGTTGGTCGAAAAGCGTGAGATTCCCGGGTATTACCTGAACATCACGGCTTACGCCGATGAACTGCTCAACCATGTGCAGATCGGCAACGACAAGGCCACACTCAACGGCTGGCCCGACAAAGTCCGCCTGATGCAGGAAAACTGGATCGGCAAGAGCGAGGGTGTGCGCTTTGCCTTCACGCACGACATCAAAGGCTCGGATGGCACGCTGATCGGCGACGGCCGCATGTACGTGTTCACCACGCGTGCCGACACCATCATGGGCGTGACCTTCTGCGCCGTGGCGCCCGAACACCCGTTGGCCCAGCACGCGGCCGCGACCAATGCCAAGCTGGCCGCCTTCATCGAAGAGTGCAAGAAAGGCGGCACGACCGAGGCCGAGCTGGCGACGCAGGAAAAACTGGGCATGGCCACTGGCCTGTTCGTCACCCACCCGCTGACCGGCGCGCAGGTCGAGGTCTGGGTCGGCAACTATGTGCTCATGAGCTACGGTGACGGCGCCGTGATGGGGGTGCCGGCACACGACGAGCGCGACTTCGCGTTCGCGCTGAAGTACGGCTTGAAAATCAAACCGGTGGTTGTTCCAGCGAAGTGGGCTGGGAGGGAAATCACGCAGCTTGAAATGGCGGAGGGCGTTGGGAGCGGTGGACTGGGTAAGCATCAACCGACCTTGTCCGTTTCTGGCGAAAAGCCGTTGGTGTGGCTTGAGTGGTCAGACACTTTTTCTCAACATGGCGTTTGTTACGCGTCTGGCAAGTACGACGGGCTTGGTTTTGATGAGGCTATAGACGCAATCGCGACAGACCTGGCCGACAAGGGCTTGGGCGAGAAAAAGACCACCTTCCGCCTGCGCGACTGGGGCATCAGCCGCCAGCGCTACTGGGGCACGCCGATCCCGATCATCCACTGCGAAAGCTGTGGCCCCGTGCCGGTGCCCGAGAAGGACCTGCCGGTGCGCCTGCCCGAGGATCTGGTGCCGGACGGCAGTGGGAACCCGCTGAACAAGTGCGAAGCCTTCCTGAAGGTCGACTGCCCCTGCTGCGGCAAGCCCGCGCGTCGCGAGACCGACACCATGGACACCTTCGTGGACTCGTCCTGGTACTTCATGCGCTATTGCGACCCGACCAATGCTGAAAAGATGGTCGCTGGCGGCGCCGACTACTGGATGCCGATGGACCAGTACATCGGCGGCATCGAGCACGCCATCCTGCACCTGCTGTACGCTCGTTTCTGGACCAAGGTCATGCGCGACCTGGGTCTGGTGAAAGTGGACGAGCCTTTCACCAAGCTGCTGACCCAGGGCATGGTGCTCAACCACATCTACTCGCGCCGCACCGACAAGGGTGGCAAGGAGTATTTCTGGCCGCACGACGTGGAGCATGTGCTGGACGAAGGCGGCAAGATCGTCGGCGCCAGGCTCAAGAACGCGGTGGGCGATCTGCCGGTGGGCACCGCCATTGACTACGAGGGCGTGGGCACCATGTCCAAGTCCAAGAACAACGGCGTCGATCCGCAGGACCTGATCGAGAAGTACGGCGCCGACACCGCGCGCCTGTACACCATGTTCACCGCGCCGCCCGAGGCCACGCTGGAATGGAACGACGCGGCGGTGGAGGGCAGCTACCGCTTCCTGCGCCGTGTCTGGGGCTTCGGTCACAAGCTCAGCGCCGTGGGTGGCCTGGGTGCGCTCGCGGCCGGCGTGTCGGGGCAGAGCCTGTCCAAGGCGGCCAAGGCGCTCCGTCTGGAGATTCACACCGTGCTCAAGCAGGTGGATTACGACTACCAGCGCATGCAGTACAACACGGTGGTCTCGGGCGCGATGAAGATGCTCAACGCGCTGGAAGACTTCAAGGCCGATGGATCCAGCGGTGACAACGCGGCGCTGGCGGAAGGCTTCGGCATACTCCTGCGCTGTCTCTACCCGGCCACGCCGCACATCACCCACGCGCTGTGGAGCGAACTCGGCTATGCCGCCACCGCCGGTGACCTGCTGGATGCGCCTTGGCCCCGGGCCGACGAGGCCGCGCTGCAGCGCGATGAGATCGAGCTGGTGCTGCAGGTCAATGGCAAGCTGCGCGGCAGCGTGACCGTGCCAGCCGGTGCCGACAAGGCCGCCATCGAGGCCGCCGCCCTGGCCAGCGAGGCCTTCCAGAAGGCCGCCAGCGGCGCGGCGCCCAAGAAGGTGGTCGTGGTGCCAGGACGCCTCGTGAACGTGGTGGTATAAAAAGCCGTTCAGTGTCCAACCCTCAGGCGATATCCATGGCTTCTACGCGCGTTTCTTCCCCCGGTCGACGTCAGCTGCTGCGTCTGGGGGCCACCGTGGCACTGGGCGCTGGAGCCGTCAGCTTGGGGGGCTGCGGCTTCGCCCTGCGACAGGCGCCCAAATTTGCATTTACTTCTCTGCGCGTCAGCGGAGCCATGGGTGGGGTTGCGCGTTCGCTGCAGCGCGAACTGGGATCCACCGGTCTTCAGATCGTGACCGCAGCGCGGCCTGCCGGAGAGACGGCTGCGCCGCAGGTGGTGCTGAACGTGCTGATCGATCGCCGCGAGCGGGTGGTCGTGGGCAAGCTGGCCAATGGGCAGGTGCGCGAGCTTGAGCTGCGTTATCGTTTCCGTTTCAACCTGACCACGCCGTCCGGTCGTGTCTTGCTGGAGGAGGATGAGATCCTGATCGAGCGAGACCTCTCCTTCTCGGAGGAGGCAGTACTGGCCAAGGTGGCCGAAGAGCAAGCCATATTCAACGACATGCAGGGCGACGTGGTGCAACAGGTCATGCGCCGCCTGGCATCGGTCAAGTCGGTCTGATGCAGCTGGCGGCGACGCAGCTGACGGCGCACCTGCAGCGCGGGCTGCGCAGCCTGTACACCGTGCATGGCGACGAGCCGCTGCTCGTGCAGGAGACCTGTGACGCCATCCGGTCGGTCGCACGCGCCCAAGGGTATACCGAACGCACTGTGCACACGGTGGCTGGCGCGCACTTCGACTGGAGCGAGGTGCTGGCCAGTGGCGGATCGCTCAGCCTGTTTGCCGACCGGCAGCTGATCGAGGTGCGCATCCCCTCGGGCAAGCCCGGCAAGGACGGGTCTCAGGCGCTCCAGCAGATGGCTGAGGCGGCGCAGGGCAGTGATTCGGTGCTGACCCTGGTGGTCCTTCCCCGGCTCGATGGCATGACGCTCAAGGGGGCCTGGTTCGGTGCCCTGGAGGCCAATGGGGTCACGCTCAAGATTGATCCGGTCGAGCGTCAGGCCTTGCCCGCCTGGATTGCCCAGCGCCTGCAGTTGCAGGGGCAACATGTCGCGGCCGGCGAGGCCGGGCAACGGACGCTGCAGTTTTTTGCCGACCGGGTCGAGGGCAACCTGCTGGCGGCGCACCAGGAGATCCAGAAGCTGGGCCTGCTGTTCCCGGCCGGCGAGCTGTCGTTCGATCAGGTGGAGAGCGCGGTCCTCAATGTGGCCCGCTACACGCCCTTCAAGCTGGCCGAGGCCGTGCTGGCGGGTCAGCTGCTGCGTGTGCAGCGCATGCTCGACGGGCTTCAGGCCGAAGGCGAGGCGCCGGTGCTGGTGCACTGGGCCCTGGCCGAGGACATCCGTACCCTGCATCGGGTTCGGCTGTCGCTGGATGCCGGACGGCCCTTGCCGGTGGCGCTGCGCGAAAGCCGGGTCTGGGGCGTCAAGGAGCGCCTGATGGAGCGGATTCTGCCCCTGCTGTCATCGGCCACGCTGGGCAAGTGGCTGGACGACGCGCACACCGTCGATGGCATCGTCAAGGGGCTCAAGGCCGAGGGCTGGCCCGCTGATCCCTGGCTGGCTTTGCAGCAGATGGCGATGCGGGTGACCCGCGCCTGCGTGGTGCGCTGAACACCCCTAGGCGCGGCAGCGCTCCTGCTCTCGCCTTTGAGCAGCCAGCCGGAAGTCGCTCGGCGACAGACCCGCATGTTCGCGGAACACGCGGCTGAAATGGGCCCCGCTGTTGAACCCCCAGGAAAAGGCGATGTCGGTGATCGACCGGTGGTCCATGGCCGGGTTGCGAAGATCGCGCATGCAGGCCTGCAGGCGCCGGCGCAGGATGTAGTGGGCTGGCGTGTCGTCCTCGTCGCTGAAGGCGTTGTAGAGGTGGCGCTTGCTGCAGTTGAGCGCCTGCGCGATGCCTTCGATGGACAGCGCCGGATCCTGGAGGTGCTGTCCGATGTGGGCGCGCACGCGGTCCCGGAAGGCTTCGAGCTGCGTGGCTGAGGATTCGCGGCCAGCCAGTTCCTGCAGCGACAGGCGCACCAGTTCCAGGATCAGATTGCCGGCCCCCCGAGCCGCGTCACTGGTCATGCTGGGCAGTTCCCGGAAGGTGCTGCGCATCGTGTCCAGCGCCACCCGCGAGATGCCGCAGCTGCCACCGACATGGCGACCCATCAGCGGGTCCAGGCGCAGTCCGCGTTCGGTCAGCTGTTCCTTGGGCAACATCACGATCAGATGCTCGGCGCGCTCGGGATTGCCCACCTCGTAGCTCCCGGTGGTGTCGTAGATGGCCCAACCCCCCGGGCGGACCCAGGCCTGGCGCCCACGTTGTTCGACGGCCGCCACGCCTTGCCAGGGGGCGACGATCTTGAGGTAGCTGGCCTCGCTCTGACGGGCAGATTGTGGCCGACGGATCACCCGGTGGCGGTTGGCTTCCAGCCGGGTCAGCACCACATCGCCGGCGCGGGCGGTCTGCACATGCCCTTCGAACTCGGTGTCGCCATACAGGTCGGACTCAAGGCCGAAAAACAGGCTGGACATCCAGTCACGCCAGAGCGCCGCACGCTCGCTGGCGGGCACCGCGTCGGTGGTCAGGGTGGTGGCGTCGGGCATGGCGGGCTCCTCGGGGGGTCATAAATTATGGAAGCGATGCGGAGTCCCCGGCGACGCCATGGACGAGGGTTATCCCGTATCGCTGTGCACGTTTGGACAAGCGGTTTCTGCAGTCTCAGCAAAGTCGATGGTGTCTTCGGTCCCTAGCATCAGGGCCTGGTTGCAACCACCCCCAGAGGAGACACACCATGGCCCAACCCAATCGCCGCCTCATCATCCAGGGCGCCGCCGCTGCCGTCGGCAGCCTGTCCTTCGCTCCCCACCTGCTGGCCCAGACCGGGCCGGTCCGCATCGGCTACGCCATGGCCCGCACCGGTCCCTGGACCGGTGGTGCCCAGACGAGCCAGGAACCCAACTACCTGCTGTGGGCCGAGCAGCAGAATGCCGCCGGCGGTCTGGATGTCAAGGGTGTGAAGCGCCCCATCGAGCTCATCAGCTCCGATGATCGCAGCGATGTGGAAACCTGTGTCCGCACCTACCAGAAGCTGATGGCCAGCGACAAGGTGGACCTGATCCTGCCGCCCTGGGGCAGCAACGCCAACTTCGCGGTCGCCCCGCTGGCCAACCGCCTGGGTTATCCCTTCCTGGCACCGACGGCACTGTCGCAGAAGCTGATCGACATGAAGCTGCCGTACTTCTTCTCGCTCCTGCAGCAGCCCCGGCGCATGTGCAATGCGCTGGTCGACATGCTCAAGGCCAACGGCGTGAAGACCGTGGCCCTGATCTATGTGGACGATCTGTTCGGTCTGGAGAACTTTGCCGCGTTCAAGGTGGCGCTGCAGGGGACGGGCATCAGCCTGGTGGAGGACAAGAGCTACCCTGGGGGCGTCAAGGACCTGTCTCCGGTGCTGCGCTCGATGAAGGACAAGAATCCGGATGCCTTTGTCGGCTTCACCTATCCGCCCGACACCATCCTGGCCAGCAAGCAGGCCAAGGAGGTGGGCTTCAATCCGAAGTTCTTCTACGCCTCGGTGGGCACGGCCTTCCCGCTCTACAAGAACGTGATGACCCCGGCCGGTGCCGAGGGTGTGCTGGGCATGGGCTCGTGGAACACCAAGACCAGTGCCGGCGCGAAGGCCTATTTCGATGCGCACGTGGCCAGCCAGAAGAAAGAGCCGGACCGCTGGGCCAGTGGCGCCTGCTGGGCCGGGCTGGAAATCCTGACGGCCGCGGTCAAGCAGGTCGGCCTGGACCGCAAGGCCATCCGCGACCATGTGGCCGGTCGCACCCACAAGACCATCCTGGGCGACATCCGCTTCGAGGGCAGCGAAAACGTGGGCACGCCCGGCACGGTGGGCCAGTGGCAGAACGGCGAGTTCGAGGTGGTGTGGCCGAAACAGGTGGCGACGGCCAGCCTCAATCCTGCCAAGCCAGCCTGGAAGTGACACCGGGGTCGCATGTCATTTCCCGCCTGGCTTGAACTGATCGCCTCCGGTCTGATCACCGGAGGGATCTACGCACTGGTCGCCCTGGGACTGAACCTCCAGTACGGCCTGATGCGCATTCTCAACATTGCGCACGGCGAGTTCCTGATGGTCGGTGCCTTCCTGACCTGGATGGTGCAGACCCAGTTCGGGCTCACGCCCCTGCTCATGATTCCGGTGTCGTTTGCCTTGCTGATGGTGCTGGGCCTGGCGGTGCACTGGCTGTGCTTCCGTCGCCTGACTGCGACGTCGCCCAACCTCGACGTGTTCGAGGCCCGGGGCCTGATGGTCGCCTTCGGGCTGATGTTCCTGGTGCAGAACCTGATCTCCTACACCTGGGGCGGTGATCTGCGCGGCTACGACTACCTGACCGATCCCGTGGCGGTGCCGCTGCCGGGCGGACAGGCCCAGTTTGCGGCCAACAAGCTGCTGGTGTTCGCGTTGGCGCTGGCGTTTGCTGGTGCCCTGATTGCACTGCTGCGCATGACCTTGCTGGGCAAGGCGGTGCGGGCGCTGATGCAGTCACCCACCGGGGCGCAGCTGGTGGGCATTGACACACGGCGCCTGCATCCGCTGATGTTCGGCATTGGCCTGGGTCTGTCGGGTGTGGCCGGTTGCCTGCTGTCCATGGCCTACACGATCAGCCCCTCGATGGGAGAGCCTTACACGGTCACGGCGCTGATCGTCATCACTCTGGGTGGCTTCGGCAGCATGGGTGGGGCATTGGCGGGCGGTCTGCTGCTGGGTGTCATCGAGGCCATTGGCATGCATTTCACCAACCCCTCGCTCAAGGCCCTGCTCAGCTACGTCGTCTTCATCGGTGTGCTGCTCCTGCGCCCTGAAGGCCTGTTCGCGCGAAAGACCCGAAAAGCATGACACCCAGGCAACTGCTCATTCGCGACGGGCTGGTCCTGCTCGCCTTTGCCGGCTGGGCGCTGGCGATCCCTGGCCTGGCCAGCGAATTCGTGGTGTCGATGGCATTGACCTGCCTGATGTATGTCGCGCTGTCGTCGAGCTGGTCGATGTTCTGCGGCACGACGCGTTATCTGTCGCTGGCGACCTCGGCATTCTTCGGCATCGGTGCCTACACCAGTGCGCTGCTGCTGGAGAGCCTGCCCTGGGCGTCCGTCGTTGCCCTGGGGGCGCTGGTGGCCGCGGTGGTGGCGGTGGTCATGGGAGCCGCGGTGCTGCACCTGCGTGGCACCTATTTTGCTGTCCTCACCTTCGGCATGACCGAGCTGATCCGCCATGCCATCAGCTATTTCGAGAAGAGCGTGACCGGCACGGTCGGGCGCGTGCTGGTCGTCGTGCCCGATGACCAGACGGTCTATCTCACCGTTCTGGTGGTGGCGGTGCTGGCGGTCGGTCTGTCCATCGTGGTGCGACGCACGCGCTTTGGGTTGGCCATGGCGGGCATTGGGGCCGATGAACAGCGCGCACAGACCCTGGGGGTGAACACCCGCCTGGTCAAGGTCGCAGGATTTGCACTCACCGCCGCGGTGGCCGGAGCGGTGGGAGCAGCCATGTCGGTGCGATGGACCTACATCGATCCCCACACCGTCTTCAATCCCTTCATCGGCTTTCAGACCGTGCTGATTGCATTGATTGGTGGTGCCATGACCCTGTGGGGCCCGCTGATCGCCGCGATCGTCTTCAGTGTGCTGGCCGAGAC
>JAJPEW010000213.1 GCA_021166755.1 Hydrogenophaga sp.
GATGATCGGGCGTGCCCTGCATGGCGATGCCCCAGCGATCGCAAAGGCGGGTCACATCGGCCCATGCATAGAACGCTCCGTCGGGCATCACCGGCACGTCCAGACCCAGCCGCTGTAACTGGGGAATGAACCAGTCGCGGCGCGCCTTGAACTCGGCGCGACGCCGTTCGTATTCGGTCAGGCTCTCGGGCGCAAAGCAGGCCAGGGCGGCATGCTGGGCGATCGTGCTGGCGCAAATGAAGAGGTTCTGGGCCAGGCGCTCCACGGCGGGCACCAGCGCCGGCGGCAACACCAGCCAGCCCAGGCGCCAGCCGGTCATGTTGAAGTACTTGCTGAAGCTGTTGATGCTGATGATGTCATCACCCAGGCCATCGGGCAGTCCCAGCGCACTGTGACCATACTCGTCCTCGTAGCTCAGGCCCAGGTAGATCTCGTCGACCATCGTCACCCCGCCACGTGATTTCACCAGCCGGGCAATCCGCTCCAGCTCATCCCGCGCAATCGAGGTGCCGGTGGGGTTGGAGGGCGATGCGAGCAGAACCCCTCGGGTGGCGGAGGTCCAGGCCGCTTCCACCTGCGCCGCGCTGAGCTGGAATCGCTGATCCGGACCCGACGGAATCATCACGGCACGCCCCTCGGCCGCCTGCACGAACTGGCGGTTGCAGGGGTAACTCGGGTCGGGCATCAGCACCTCGTCGCCCGCTTCGATCAAGGCCAGGCAGGCCAGGTGCAGGGCCATCGACGCGCCGGCGGTCACCACGATGCGGCCCGGGTCGATGTCCAGACCAAAGCGCTGCGCGTACCAGCCGCTGATGGCTTCGCGCAGGGCCGGCAGGCCCGTGGCCTGCGTGTACTGGCTGCACCCTTCGCGGATGGCCCGCTCGGCGGCCGCCTGCACCAGGGGCGGCGCGGTGAAATCGGGCTCGCCGATGTTCAGGTAGATCATGCGCCGGGCGTCCGGCCCGGCCTGCTCGGCCATGGCCTGTGCCGCTTTGGCCAGTTCCATGACATAGAAAGGTTCGACCCGCTGGGCCCGCTGCGTGATGCGCATCGGCGACACCCTCAAGCAGCGTCGCTGCCGCCCTTGCGGGCACCGCTGCGGGCTGAGTCACGCGCCGGGGAGGCGGCTACCTCGACAGGGCGCAGTTGCGGCGCCAGCTGGTGCAGCACGCCATTGACGTACTTGTGGCCGTCCGTGCCGCCAAAGCTCTTGGCCAGCTCGATGCATTCGTTGAGCACCACCCGCCACGGCACGTCCGGGCAATGTCTCAGCTCATACACCCCCATCCACATGATGGCGCGTTCGATGGGCGAAATCTCGGCCAGCGACCGATCCAGGAAGGGTTTGATCAGTTCGTCGGCCTCAGCGGTCTGCGCCACGCAGCCGTGGAGCAGGGCGTCGTAGTGGACGCTGTCGGCCTTGTGGAAGCCGCTCAGATCGCGGGTGAACGCATCCACCTCACCGGCATCATTGCGTCCGACGATGAACTGGTAGAGGGCCTGCAGGGCAAACTCGCGTGCCCGGGTGCGGGCCGACTTGTCCGAGGCCTTGCGGCTCTTGGCGCCGTCCGGATTGGCTGTGGTCATAAGTCCCGCGTCCTTCAGCCGATCTGTTCGACCAGATGCGCCATCTCGATGGCCACACGGGCCGCGTCGCGCCCCTTTTCTTCTTGGCGGGCCACGGCCTGTGCCACGTTCTCCACCGTCAGGATGGCATTGGCAATCGGGGTGTTTGTGTCCAGCGACACGCGCGTCACGCCAGCGCCCGACTCATTGCACACCAGTTCAAAGTGGTAGGTCTCGCCGCGGATAACGCAGCCCAGGGCGATGAGGGCGTCGTACTCGTCGCGCTCGGCCATGGCCTGCAGCACCAGGGGCACCTCCAGGGCGCCCGGCACCGTCACGCGGGTGATGTGCTTTTCCTGCACGCCCAGGGCCAGCAACTCGGCATGACAGGCCTCGTACAGGGCATTCGTGATGCCTTCATTGAACCGGGCCTGGACGATGCCGATGACCATTTTCTTGCCATCGAGCAGGTTCGATGTGCCTTTGTCTGCGCCAAACATGGGGAATCCGTTTCTTCTGTTCGTTTGTGGGGCTCAGGCGTTGCGGCCGAGGAACCCGGTGATTTCCAGACCGTAGCCGGTCATGCTGGGCATGCGGCGCGGGTTGCCCATCAGCCGCATCTTCTGCACGCCGCATTCGCGCAGGATCTGCGCACCAATGCCGTAGGTGCGCAGGTCCATGCGCCCGCGTTCGGGCGCCTGGGCGGAGCGCGCTGTGCCCTCGAACTGCGCCAGCAGTTGCTCGGCCGATTCACCGCAGTTGAGCAGCACGGCCACGCCAGCGCCGCTGTCGCTGATGTGGCGCAGACTGGCCTCCAGGCTCCAGCTGTGCATCGAGCGGCCCACCTCCAGCGCGTCCAGTACCGACAGTGGTTCGTGCACGCGCACATCCACGCTCTGCTCGGCATTCCACTGTCCCTTGACCAAAGCCAGATGCAGCGAGCCACTGGGACCGTCGCGGAACGCATGCGCCGTGAATTCGCCAAAGGCGGTGTTCAGCGCCCGTGTGCCCACCTTCTGCACCAGGCTTTCAGTGCGGCTGCGGTATTCGATCAGGTCGGCAATGGTGCCGATCCTCAGGCCATGCTCGGCCGCAAACAGCTGCAGGTCCGGCAGGCGGGCCATCGTGCCGTCATCCTTCATGATTTCGCAGATGACAGCGGCCGGTGTGCAACCGGCCATGGCCGCCAGATCGCAGCCCGCTTCGGTGTGGCCGGCGCGCATCAGCACGCCACCTTCCACGGCCTGCAGGGGAAAGATGTGTCCGGGCTGCACCAGGTCATCGGCCTTCGCGTGGGCGGCTACCGCCACTTGGACGGTGCGGGCACGGTCAGCGGCCGAGATGCCAGTCGTCACGCCTTCGGCGGCCTCGATCGATACCGTGAACGCGGTGCCCATCTTGGTGCCGTTGCGCGGCACCATGGGCGGCAGCTTCAGCCGCTCGCAGCGCTCCTTGGTCAGCGTCAGGCAGATCAGGCCGCGACCGAAGCGTGCCATGAAGTTGATGGCTTCGGGGGTGACATGGTCGGCGGCCAGCACCAGGTCGCCTTCGTTCTCGCGGTCTTCCTCGTCCACCAGGATCACAATGCGGCCGGCCCGCATGTCGGCGACGATGTCCTCCACGGGGGAGATGGCCACCGGGGCCAGGGCTTGGGGCGCGTTCATGCGGTTTCCTTGGTTGGTGTCTGACCCGCCGTGAGCATGCGCTCCACGTAGCGGGCCACGGTGTCGATTTCAAGATTCACGGCAGCACCCGCCACCAAGTCACCCAGCGCCGTGTTTTGCACGGTGTGTGGAATCAGGTTGATGCTGAACTCGGTGCCGTCGGCGCTGTCCGCCACGCGGTTGACGGTCAGGCTCACGCCATTGACCGTGATCGAGCCCTTGTAAGCCAGGTACTTGCCCTGCGACAGCGGGGCCTGAATGCACAGTTCCCAGCTTTCGCCCACCTGGGCAAAGCGGGTGACGTGGCCGATGCCGTCCACGTGCCCGGAGACGATGTGACCGCCCAGGCGATCGTTGGCCCGCAGCGCCTTCTCCAGGTTGATCCCGCGCCCACTCTCGGCCAGACCCGTCGTACGGGCCAGCGACTCGGCGGAAATGTCGATGGTGAAGCGGGAAGAGGGCAGGTCCAGCGTCGTGACCGTCATGCAGGCGCCATTGAGGGCGATGCTGTCGCCCAGGCCCACATCGTCCAGATAGCCGGGCGGCACCTCGATGGTCAGGCGCTTGCCGTGGTCCGGTGTGGACCCCAGGGGTTGGAGGGCGGCGATACGCCCTACCGCGGTGATGATGCCGGTGAACATCCTGCTATTGTCGCAGGGTTTGCCATCACCCCGCGGTCTGCACGTTCATCGGTGAGTCCAGGAACGCATCCCGCCCCTGCACCCGGGCCAATATGCGCAGATCGTCCCCTACCTGGTTCACGCTTTGAAACCGCAACCGGATGCCTTGATCCAGCTGCTCCAGCGGCCCCAGGCTGGACAGGCCGGCACCCGATCCCAGCAACAAGGGCGCCTGATACAGCAAGACCTCATCGACCAGGCCTTCGCGCAGGAAGGAGCCATTGAGCTTGTGCCCCGCCTCCAGATGCAGTTCATTGACCTCCCGCTGCGCCAGATCGCGCAGCATGGCAGCCAGATCCACCTTGCCACCCGGACCGGGCAGGGCCACCAAAGTAGCACCGCGTGCCTCCAGCGCAGGCGTCCGTGCCCTGGCCTGGTCTTCCGTCAGGGCGTGATAGATCAGGATGCGGCGCGACAGGCCACCAGCCGGTGCGGCCCACAGACGGGCAACCAGCGGTGTCTCCAGCCGGCTGTCCACGATGACCAGATGCGGCTGCCGGGTGGCCGGCACGGCCCGCACGTCCAGCATCGGGTCGTCTTCCAGCACCGTGCCAATGCCGGTCAGCACCGCACAGGCGCGCAGGCGCCAGGCATGTCCATCGGCCCGTGCGGCCTCCCCGGTGATCCACTGGCTGGCCCCATTGGGCAGGGCGGTCGTGCCATCCAGCGACGCCGCCATTTTCATGCGTACCCAGGGTGTGCGGCGAATCATCCGGCTGAAGAAGCCGATGTTCAACTCCCGCACCGATCGGGCCACCTCGTGATCGTGCGGCAGCACCTCTACCTCAATCCCTGCCGCCCGCAGCCGCTCA
>JAJPEW010000317.1 GCA_021166755.1 Hydrogenophaga sp.
CACGCTGATGATTGCCGGCGGCGTCGAGAGCATGAGCCGCGCACCGTTTGTCATGCCCAAGGCCGAGAGTGCCTTCAGCCGCAGCAACGCGGTTTACGACACCACCATCGGCTGGCGCTTCGTCAACAAGCTGATGAAGGAGAAATACGGCGTCGACTCCATGCCCGAGACGGCCGAGAACGTGGCGATGGAGTTCAAGATCGAGCGCGAAGCCCAGGACCGCATGGCGCTGGCCAGCCAGATGAAGGCCGTGGCTGCCATCCAGGCCGGCCACCTCGCGCGCGAGATCTGTCCGGTCACCATCCCGCAGAAGAAGGGTGATCCGATCGTTGTCGACACCGACGAGCATCCGCGCGCCACCAGCCTGGAAGCGCTGGCCAAGCTCAAGGGAGTGGTCCGGCCCGACGGCAGTGTGACCGCCGGCAACGCCAGCGGCGTCAACGACGGTGCCTGCGCGCTGCTGCTGGCCGATGAAGCGAGTGCGACGAAGCACGGCCTGACCCCAAGGGCCCGCATCGTGGGCATGGCCACGGCCGGGGTGGCCCCGCGCATCATGGGCATCGGCCCGGCGCCGGCCACGCAGAAAGTGCTGGCCCTGACCGGGATGACGCTGGCGCAGATGGATGTGATCGAACTCAACGAAGCCTTTGCGGCGCAGGGGCTGGCGGTGCTGCGCCTGCTGGGCCTGAAGGACGATGATGAGCGCGTCAACGCCTGGGGCGGCGCGATCGCCCTGGGTCACCCGCTGGGCGCCAGCGGCGCCCGCCTGGCCACCACGGCGGTCAACCGCCTGCACAGCACCGGTGGACGCTACGCCCTGTGCACCATGTGCATCGGCGTGGGGCAGGGCATTGCGATGGTGATCGAGCGGGTCTGAACAGTCAGGTTCGCCATGTGGGGAGCTGCCAGTTGCGCCACAGGGCCAGCCCCCGCAGCCCCGCGGTGACAGTCACGCAGGCCGCCAGCGCCACCCAGCCGTCGGTCACAAGGTGCCACAGGCCCACATAGACCCAGGCACCGGCAAACGCACACAGCGCGTAAGGCCGGTGGTCGTGGAAGGCGGTCGGGATCTCGTTGCACACCACGTCCCGCAGCACACCGCCGAACACGCCGGTGATCAGGCCCATCAGCACCGCCACCAGCGCCGGCAGTTCGAGCATCAGTGACTGGTGCACCCCGGTGGCCACAAACAGGCCCAGGCCCAGCGCATCGGGCCACTGGATGGCGCGCTCGGTCACCGCAAAGTGGCGCTGGCGAAGGAACAACATCGCCAGCACGCACAGCGCCAGCACACCCCACAGCATCTCGACGTGGCGCACCCAGAAAAACGGGCGCTGGTCCAGCAGCAGGTCGCGCAGGGTGCCGCCACCAAACGCGGCCAGGAAGCCGACCACGCAGACGCCCACCGCGTCCAGCCGCTTGCGGGCGCCTTCCAGGATGCCGGACAGCGCAAAGGCGGCCGTACCCGCGATCTCCACCAGCAGGCGCAGGGTTTCACCCCACAATGGCATTTGTTGCATGCACCGCATTGTCCATGGGCTTTGACTTTCCGCTGATCACCGATCCGTATTTCTATCTGGTCGCCGTGCCGGCGGTCATCCTGCTGGGGATCAGCAAGAGCGGTTTTGGTGCCGGCTTCGGCTCGCTGGCCGTCCCGATGATGGCGCTGGCCGTGACCGTGCCCCAGGCGGCGGCCATTCTGATGCCGGTGTTGCTGGTCATGGACCTCATGGGCATGGCGGCCTTCCGCCAGCATGTGGACCGGGCCCTGCTGCGCTTCCTCCTGCCCTTCGGTCTGGCCGGTGTGCTCTTTGGCGCGCTCCTGTTCAAGCTGCTGGATGCCCGCCTGGTGGCGGGCATCGTGGGGGTGGTGACCTTGTTGTTCCTGGCCCAGCGCCTGCTGTTTCCACCCAAGGCCGACCACCCGCCTCCGCCGCGCTGGCTGGGAGCGCTGCTCACCGCCACCTCCGGCTTCACCAGCTTCATTGCGCACGCCGGCGGTCCCCCCATCAACGTGTATGTGATTCCCCTGCGCCTGAGTCCCGTGCTGTTCACCGGCACCATGGCCTTCTTCTTTTTCTTCATCAACCTGAGCAAGTGGGTGCCCTATGCCTGGCTGGGGCTGCTGGACTGGCGCAACATGGCCACGTCGGTGGCGCTGTTGCCGTTTGCGCCCCTCGGTGTGTGGATCGGGGTGCGGATCGCGCACCGGATCGACCCGGCGCTGTTCTACCGGCTGGTCTATGCCGGCATGTTCCTGACCGGCTGCAAGCTGGTCTGGGATGCCTGGCGCTAAGATGGGCACTGTCTGATGACTTGATCAGGAGGCGGGTATGCCAGTGGTGGTGGTGGCCAATCCCAAAGGGGGCGTGGGCAAGTCCACGCTGTCGACCAATGTGGCGGGTTACTACGCCAGCCAGGGCCATGCGGTGATGCTGGGGGATGCCGACCGGCAACAGTCCTCCCGCCTGTGGCTGGGACTGCGTCCTGCATCCTTGCCGCCGATCCGCACCTGGGAAGTGGGCAGCGACTTCGTGGCGCGCGCACCGCGCGACGTGTCCCACGTGGTGCTCGATACCCCGGCGGGTCTGCATGGCTGGCGCTTCAAGGA
>JAJPEW010000027.1 GCA_021166755.1 Hydrogenophaga sp.
TGGATGGCGATGCCGACCGGCTTCAGATGGTCGATGCCAGTGGCCGTCTCTTCAATGGTGATGAACTCTTGTACCTGATTGCGGCCGATCGCATCGCCCGGGATGTGGATGTGCCCGGGGTGGTGGGCACCCTGATGACCAACATGGCCGTCGAGGTGGCGTTCAGGAACAAGGGCATCCGCTTTGTGCGTGCGAAGGTGGGTGACCGATACGTGCTGGAAGAGCTTGAACGGCACGGCTGGACTCTGGGTGGCGAAGGCTCCGGTCACTTGCTGGTGCTCGACCGACATACCACCGGAGACGGTTTGGTGTCTGCGCTGCAGGTCCTCAATGCCTGCGTGGACAGCGGCAAGACCATGGCGCAGCTCTTGTCTGATGTGGTGCTGTTTCCCCAGACCTTGATCAATGTCCGCTTGCAGCCCGGCCAGGACTGGCAAGGCAACCAGCGGCTCGCGCAGGAGCGGGTCGCCGTCGAGAGCGAGTTGGGCGACAGCGGACGTGTCCTGATTCGTGCCAGCGGGACCGAACCTCTGGTCCGGGTGATGGTCGAGGCGCGCGATGGCGCCCTGGCCCAATCCTGCGCCGAACGCCTGGCGGATGCGGTGAGGGCAGGGTGATGGACTCAGCGCTATTTGTCAGACCGGCCGACTACGCCGACGCTGTGGATGCGGCAGCCATTGTGATGCTGCTGGACGCGTACGCCAGCGATCCGGCGGGTGGTGGGGAGCCGCTGTCGACATACACCAAGGACCATCTGGTGGCGTCCCTGGCTGCCCGCCCCCAGGCCTTCAGCATCCTGGCATTTGATGGGCAGACACCGGTGGGTCTGGTCAATTGCATTGAGGGGTTCTCCACGTTCAAGTGCAAGCCCCTGATCAACGTGCACGATGTGGCGGTCTTGGCCAGCCATCGGGGGCGCGGCATTGCCGCATTGATGTTGGCTGAAGCGGAGCGCATCGGTCGGGCCAGGGGCGCGGTGAAGATGACGCTTGAGGTGTTGTCGGGCAATGCGCCGGCGATGAAACTCTACCGGCGCATCGGCTACGAGGGTTACCAGCTGGACCCGTCCATGGGCACGGCACAGTTCATGCAGAAGTGGCTTTGATACCGATGGGCTGGGTGTTCAGGCACTGGCCAGCTTGAAAATCGATACGCGCTGCCCCAGACGGGAGGCCTGCGTTCTGAGGCTTTCAGCAGCGGCGGCGCTTTCCTCCACCAGGGCAGCGTTTTGCTGGGTCATCTGGTCCAACTGGTTGATGGCGGTGTTGATCTGGCCGATGCCCTGACTCTGCTCGTCCGTTGCGGTCGAGATGTCTCCGATCATGGCGGACACCCGTTGAACGGCGGCCACGATGTCGGTCATGGTCTTGCTGGCGTCATCGACCAGCGCGGAGCCTGAAGACACCTTTTCCACGCTGTCCCCGATCAGCAGCTTGATTTCCTTGGCGGCCTGTGCGCTGCGCTGCGCAAGGTTGCGGACTTCGCCGGCCACCACCGCGAAGCCTCTGCCTTGCTCCCCGGCCCTGGCTGCCTCGACGGCCGCGTTGAGCGCCAGAATGTTGGTCTGGAATGCGATGGCATCGATCACGCCGATGATGTCATTGATCTTTGCGCTGCTGTGGTTGATGTCCGTCATGGTCTTGACCACACCTTGCATCACGGTACCACCGTGCGTGGCCGTGGTGCTGGCAGAACCCGCCAGCATCCTTGCCTGCTGAGCCGCCTTAGCGCTGTGATGAACCGCGCTGTTGAGTTCGTCCATCGAGGCTGCTGTTTCCCCTAGGTTGGCAGCGGACTGTTCGGTCCGACGTGACAGGTCGGCGTTGCCCGCCGCGATTTCGCTGCTGGCCACGGCAATGGATCCGACCCCTTGCCGGATGTCCCTGACGATATCACCCAAAGCCGATTGCATGTGGGCAATGCCCGCCAGGACACGGGCAGTCTCGTCCTTGCCGGGATGCTGCACGGGTTGACTGAGGTCTCCCGCGGCGACCCGTTCGATCGCGCTCACAGCGGCCTGGAGCGGGCGCGCGATCCTCATGGCGATCAGGTACCCCAGGCCGACTGAGAGCACCAGGATAGAGATCGCCACCGTTGCCATCCACACAAGTGCCTGTCGTTGCAGGACCGCAAGATGGTCCACGGCGGCATCGACCCGCGCGGCCACGCTTTTGCCGATGTCCGAGAGCGCGCCGTCAGCGGCCCGGATGTCGGCCTTCGAGGGCTCCATCAGTTGGTTGGCCCGCCATGGGTCGTTGACTTCTCCGCGCTGGATGCCGGCCACAATGCCTTCGACGGCTTTCTGATAGCCACTCAGGCCGGTCTCCATGCGCATCAAGGCTTCCTGTTCGGTGGACTCCAGCGTCGGTTTGATGTCTGCCATGCTCTTTCTGGTCGAGACAATCTGTTCTTTCCACGACTTCTCATACCGCAACAAGGCTTCCTCGTCGGCCAGATTGAGGAACAGGTCCTTCTCGAAGCGGCGCATGTTGCCGACGGCGGAGCGGATTTCTCCCAGGGTGCGCACGGCACCCACATCGGTTTCCACCAGGGCCTGACTGGTGGCCACGGCACGGTTGAGGTTGAGCCAACCGGTGATGGCGACCCCCACGATGCCCAGCGAGAACAGCACCAGCAGCAGGGCCAGCTTGGCTTTGACGGAGATGTGATTCATCCACTGCATGAGAAGCTCCGGAGTCGGTGATGCAGGGCTTGTCGCCCTTTGCGTGCTGCGGTGCAGCAAGTTCGATATCGGCGGGCGGCTTCTTGAACTTGAGACCGGCGTTCACAAAACAAAGCCCATCTCAGGGATGGGCTGGAAACAAAGGCTGTCGGAGCAGGTACTCAGGCGGAAGGCTGTACCTCAGAGCCGTCGCCCTGTCGCTTCATCTGGGAGAGTTGCACAGACAGGTCCAGCAGGCGCACCTTGCTGGTGTAGTAGCGATCCAGCCGCCATTCCTCGAGGATTTCGAGAGCAAGCTTGAATTCGTCGTACCCCAGCTTGTAGAGATTGGTGATGGCCATCGGGCTTTCCGATTCCAGGGCCACCACCAACTCCGATAGGACGGCCGACGAGGGGTGATCGGGATTGGCCTCGATGAACTTGCGCGCTTTCTTGATGCCCAACATATGTGTTCTCCTCCGGTGCGCTGGCAACGGATCGTTTGCGAATTGACTCAGCTAAGGGATTACCCTTGGCCGCAAGCGTAACTGTTCGAGCCGCCATTTTTGTGACGATTTGATGACATTGCCCCGGACGTCCATACCGATCGGGTGACCTGTCATGGCGATGCCATACAGGTCCGACACCATGAAAAGCCATCACATTCGGGAGGGATGGCACATGGAGAAAACGGCGGCCGTGGAGGCCTTGGGGCAGGAGTCACTGCTGCTGCCCGCGTGGATCAAGGCAGCACTGGCGGCCAACGACCGTCTGAAGTTCTACCTGAGTCTGATGCAATCGGTGGCCCAGCAGGCGACGCATCCACAGCCGGGTCAGGTGGACTGGAAAGCAGAGATCGGCCGGCTTGGTTTGCAGGAGCAGGCGTGGCTGGCTGGCTTTGGTCGGGGGGCCTACCGCGCCGACGATGTGCTGTTCGTGCCCCGGGTCGACGAGTGGCTCGCTGCGCTTTCCCGCGATCTGCATGTCATGGCCAGGCCCGCCTGCGAGCGCGGCTCTCACCCGGATGCCGCACTGACAGCGCGCCGGGATGCGTGGCTGGCCCGCCTGGAGCAGCTTCAGGACGAGGAGGGGCTTTCCGACGACGCGCTGGCCGAAATCACCCATGGCGATCACCACCGGTCGGACAGCCTGCACCTGCTGGTCATGGACCTTCACAAGGCCATCAACGCCATGGCGGCCGAGGTGGCAACCGAAGACATCATGGGGGCGCATGTCTGGCAGATCGCGCCCGGTGACCGTGAATGGGTGGAGGCTTTCCAGCGCGGCATCCATGCCACTGCACCGCTGAAGTTTGGCCATCCGGGTCTGGACACCGCTGTGACGCGGGACGGCGACCGTCTTCTGATCCAGAACGATATCGGCACCAACGACGCCCATGTGCTGGTGCTGCAGTGGTCGCCCGGTGAGCTGAGCCTGACGTACTCGGACCTGCATGTGGCGCGCTTTGAGTTTTTCGGGCGCATGCTGCAGTCCCTCGGGTTTGACTGGGAGGCCATGCCAGTCCAGACCCATGGGTCACTCAACGCCGGCAAGCCATATCAGGTCGGGCACGCGTGGTTGCGCTCGCGTCACGAGAGTCGGCTCAGGGAGGCGCTGGAGATGGCGGCGTCGCGCATCGTGTTCGTGATTGACTGGAACAGGGCCCGCAAACGACTGCAGCCGTTCGTGAGAAAACCGGTGGCCGTCGAGATTCTGGAGCAACTGGCGCGGGAAAACATGGGTCACATGGCCTGGCTGCTGGCTGGAGCGGATCGGCTGGTGTTCGAGGCGATGCAGGCCGTCAACGGCGATGCCTTCCGGGTGGGAGACCGCCTGGATCAGGTGCTGGGTGAAGCTGCCGCGCGCGATTACCTGCTGGCCTTGATGCGCTCGGCCAGCCTGACACTGAGGGAGCAGCACCCCACACCCCTGGTGGCCGATGAAGCGCGGATGCTGCTGGCGCGCGCGATGCGAAAGCGCACCTTCGAGTTTGATCTTCTGGCCGAGCACGCCGCCTTTTGCCATGCGCTGGCCGAGGAGTTGACGCAAGGGCTGTTGGCCGATGCCGATCCTGCCGCGGGGCAGCGGCGGGTGCAACGGGCTAAGACGTGGGAGCGACAGGCCGACCACCTGCTGACGGAGGCGCGTCAGCGGGCCGAGCGACAGGCCAGGTGGATGCCGATGCTGGACCTGCTGGATCGCATGGATGACGTGGCAGACGTGGTGGAAGAGGCGATCTTTCTGCTCAATCTGACGGAGCAACCCGCCGTCGCGACCATGCCCCAGTTGGTCCGGGAGTCATTGAGCAGGCTGGCAGAAGCCACGCTGGCGGCCGTTCAGGACCAGATCCGTGCCATTGAGATGGCACGCCATCTGCACGACAACGTGGCCCAGGTGGAGGGTGAGGAGTTTCTCCAGGCGCTGTGGCGAATTCTGCGGGCCGAGAGGGTCTGCGATGACCTGCACAGGGTCGCAAGAACGGAGATTGTTCGGAACCTGAGTGCGCAAGCGGCCGCGATGCAGTTGACCACCGAACTGGCGTCCACCATCGAAAGTGCCACCGATCATCTACTGGGTGCAGCCTATTCGCTGCGCAAGATCGTCTTCGAGAAGAGTGGAGTGCAGGCATGAGCAAGAACACGCATTGGCCCAGGGCCTTCTTCCTGATTGCCAATGGCTCGTCGGAGCTGGCGCCTGGCGCCGACCGTCAGACCATGGGCGGCAAGGCCTTCAACCTGCTGGAGATGGCCCGATTGGGCCTGCCAGTTCCGGCCGCCCTGGTGATCGGCACCGAATACACCTTTGCGCCGGAGTCCTGTTTGCTGCCGCTCAATGCCTGGGGCCTGCCGGCGATGGAGTCAGCCACCGGCCTGAAGCTGGGCGATGAACGCGCGCCACTGGTGGTGTCGGTGAGATCGGGCGCGCCAGTCTCCATGCCCGGCATGCTGGAGACCCTGCTCAACGTGGGCCTGTGCGACCGCACTGTGCAGGGCTTGCTGCGTCAGACAGGCAACCCTCGGTTCGTCTGGGATGCCTATCGGCGACTGGTGCACTTGTTTGGAACCGTGGTAGCCGGGATTCCCGACACCGCATTCGAGTCTGCACTGGATGAGATGGCTGATGGGCGTGATGTGAGGTCGCTGGACTTCTGCGAACACCGGACGCTGGCCAGGCGGAACATGGACATCTATCTGTCTCATACCGGCAAGGCCTTTCCCCAAGACCCTCGTGACCAGCTCAATGCCGCCGTGATGGCCGTCTTCCATTCGTGGGACAAACCCAAGGCCAGACACTATCGCGAACTCAACCGTATCAAGGACACGATGGGGACGGCGGTCACTATCCAGCGCATGGTCTTCGGCAATACCGGTTGGCATTCGGGTGCAGGGGTCGGCTTCACGCGCAATCCGACCACAGGTGCCCCTGGCCTGTGGATGGACTATCTGATCAATGCCCAGGGCGAGGACGTGGTGGGTGGCCAGCGCAATGCACACGGCCACCTGGCCATGCACCAGAGCGCCCCGCAAGCCTGGGCGAAGCTGCAGGAGGCGGCAGGGCGCCTGGAGCAGCACTTCAAAGACATGCAGGACCTGGAGTTCACGGTACAGGATGGAGACCTGTTTCTTCTGCAGACCCGCGCGGGCAAACGGACGACCAAGGCCGCGATGCGGATCGCACTGGACATGCTGGAGGAGGGCCTGATTGATCGCCAGCAGGCGATTGACCGTACCCGTGACATTCGGGAAGAAGATCTGGTCGACCATCAGCTGATCGCCGATGGAGCAAAGGCTCCGATCCTGCTGGCAGCAGCGGATGTGGCCTGCCCCGGGGTGGTCTGCGGGGAGGTGACACTCGACCCCGAGATGGCACAGGAGCGTGCCAGGACTGGCGCCCCGGTTGTGCTGGTGCGCAGCGACGCCCGCACCGAGGACATCGCAGGTCTGCATGTCTCGGTGGGCCTGCTGACCCAGCGCGGCGCCCGCACGTCCCACGCGGCAGTGGTGGCGCGCCAGCTGGGCAAGCCTTGTCTGGTGGCCTGCTCGGGCATGCGCATCGACCTGTCGGCGAGGACTATTCGCTTCTCGGACGTGGTGGTGCGCGAAGGGGACTTGATCACGCTGGACGCCAACAATGGCCAGGTGTACCTTGGCCAGCTTTCGATCGAGGCCATTCCTGATACGGCCCTGGTCGACGGGCTGAGGAGACTTCGTGGTCAGGAGCAAGCACCCATCCCTGGCGAGTCTGACGTACACAAGCCAGGCAAGAATCACGGAAACGATCAGGCAAAGGGCAAAGGGGAACGCAAGCACCAGGGGGTGCAACCGTGAACGGACGTCTACCCCTCTCCGACTCCATTCACCTGCATGGCAAGCGTGGGCTGGTGCTGGGAGTGGCCAATGAGCACAGCATCGCGTGGGGGTGCCTGCGCCGGTTGCACGCGATGGGCGCCGAAGTTGTGGCGACTTGCCTCAACGACAAGGCAAGACAGCATGTGCAGCCCCTGACCGATGCCCTCCATGTGCAGCTGCTCAATTGCGATGTCATGCACGATGGCGAGTTGTCGGATGTGGTTGCCCATTGCGTGCAGACTTGGGGGCGGCTGGACTTTGTTGTGCATTCGATCGCCTGGGCGCCACTGGCCGATCTTCACGGGCCGGTGGCTCGCAGTTCTCGCCAAGGTTTCAGTCAGGCGATGGATGTGTCCGCCCATTCCTTTGCTCGAATTGCCGGGCTGTGCGCGCCCTTCATGCACAACGGCGGGAGCTTGCTGGCGATGAGCTACCTCGGTGCGGACGAGGCGGTGGCCCACTACGGCATGATGGGACCGGTCAAGGCCGCGCTTGAAGCCTTGGTCAGGTACATGTCGCTGGAGCTCGGGCCTCTCGGCATCCGGGTTCATGCGATCTCTCCAGGTCCCGTGCCGACCCGCGCCGCCTCGGGCATTGAAGACTTTGACGAGTTGATGGCCAGTGCGATCCGCAAGGCGCCATTGGGCAGGTTGGTGACGCTGGACGAAATCGGCGCGCTGTGCGCTTTCCTCTGCAGCGATGCGTCCACGGGCATGACAGGTCAGACCATCTTTGTGGACGGCGGCTGCCACGCGGTCAGTTGAGAAATGGAGTGAATGTATGAGTGACTGGCTGGAAAACCACACGATCGACGAAATTGTGCTCGGACAAAAGGCACGACTGCTGCGCACCCTCAGGCGCGAGGACATTCTGGCCTTTGCTGCTGTGTCGGGAGACGTGAATCCCGCCCATCTTGACCCCGAGTACGCGGCAGGGACCGTGTTCCATGGTGTCATCGCCCACGGCATGTGGGGTGGCGCGTTGATCTCCGCATTGCTCGGCACCGTCTTTCCTGGACCCGGGACGATCTATCTGGAGCAGCAATTGCGCTTTTCTCGGCCGGTCCACCTGGGCGACACCCTGACGGTGGAGGTCGTGGTCATTGCCATTGACGAGAAGCACCGGCATCTGGACCTGGATTGCCACGTGCGCAATCAGCATGAAGAGGTCGTGATTTCCGGCCTGGCGCGTGTGCTCGCGCCCCGGGACAAGCTCAGGATCCCGAGGCCGCCGCTGCCCGGTGTGCAGGTCACCGACGAAGGGGCGGCAACTCAGTCCGCATAGCGCACGTGGACGTAGTGCCCGGGGGCGGCACCCAATCCGGCACTCGAATCCGGGTGGCGGGGTGCGACCTCAGGGCCGGTTGCCCGTTGTGTCAACCAATCGCTCCAGGCCAGCCACCAGCTGCCCTCGAAGACGGTGGCCTGCTGCAACCACTGCTCCGGTGTCGGTCGGGCCCCGTCCGAGGCCGTGTCGCCCCAGCGGTAATGCCGATGGGCATGCCCTGGCTCGGAAACGATGCCCGCGTTGTGTCCTCCATTGGTAAGGACGAAGCGAATCGGAACGTCAGCCAGCTGATGGATCTTGAACACGGATCGCCATGGCGAAACATGGTCCTTCTCCGTGCCCACGACGAACAGGGGTGCCCGGATGTCCCGAAGATTCACGGGCCTTCCCTCAAAGCGGTAACGACCGTTGGCCAGCGCGTTGTCCAGGTACATGCGGCGCAGATATTGGCTGTGCATCGTCGCGGGCAGGCGTGTGACGTCTGCATTCCAGGCCATGAGGTCGTTGCCGGCGGTCTCTTCCCCCAGGAGCCAGCGTTGTGTACGTCTGGCCCAGACAAGATCCTTTGCGTGCAGAAACTGGAAGGAGCCGGCCATCTGCCTGCCGGAGAGGAAACCCTGGCTGCCCATCATCGCTTCCAGCATCTTGACCTGGGCCTCGTCGATCAGGACGCCCATCTCCCCGGGCTCTGAAAAGTCCGTTTCTGCTGCCATCAGGGTCAGTCCCGCGAGTGGGGTCACGGGTTGTGGGGGATGTTCGCGCGCCAGCGCAGCCGCCGCCACCGCTGCGAAGGTTCCGCCCAGGCAATAACCGACGAGGTGAACCGGTTGGCGGCATAGGGCATGTATGAGGGCAAGGGGCTCCAGCACACCTTGACGCACGTAGTCGTCAAAAGTCAGATGGGCATCGGCGGCATCCGGATTTCGCCAGGACACCATGAACACCGTGTGGCCCTGATCCACCAGCCACCGCACCATGGAGTTGTGGGGTGAGAGGTCCAGAATGTAGTGCTTCATGATGCATGAAGGCACAATGAATACCGGAGCCGCCTGCACCTTGGATGTGGTGGGTGCGTACTGAATGAGTTCCACCAGGTGATTTCTCAGGACAACCTGGCCCGGCGTGGTGGCCAGCTTGGCGCCTGGCGTCAGTGCCATGTCTTTTGGGGTCGGATCTGCCGTGGCAGCTTCACGCAGATCCTCGAGCGCGAGCAGCCAGCCTTGGTGCAGGCTTCCTCCCAGTGTCTCCATCGCTTTGCCCAGGGCGTGCGGATTGGTGGCCAGCAGGTTGCTCGGTGCGAGCAGGTCCAGCCACTGGCGGGCGTAGAAAGACATCTGTTCCCGGGCATGGTCGGGCATGCCGTCGATTCTGGTGACCTGCTCCCACCACTGCGTGGCTGTTTCATGGGTTCTTGCCATGGTCAACCAGGGCCAGCCATGCCAACGGCGGTCAGAGAAGCGGGTGTCCGTAGGCTCGCGGTCGCGGCCCTCCCAGTGATCAAGCATCAACTGAAATGTCACCGCCATGCATCTCGATTGCTCGGCCGGGGAGCTGGCCAGGGATGTCCACCAGGCTGTCATGGCCTGAATCATGGAAGACGGAGACAGACCTGCCGTCAGCCTGGCCAGTGTCGCCAGGACCGCATCGTCCAAGGAGTCGCTTCGCATCGTCGGGGCAGGTGTGATGGGTTTCACAGAAGTGTGTTTCTCTGGAACGGGTTGAAGGTCTGGGTATCAAAATTCGGACAATCGTCCTTAAAATTTGTACGCTACCGGGTATCGGTTGGTACACTTCTGTACCGGTTTCAATGCCCCTGCCGGAATTTTCGCGGTCCCTTGCGTCAAATTCTTTACAAAACCCCCATCATGAAGCGCAGACAGTTTCTAGCTCACACTTCCGCATTGGCCGTCGGTGCCTCTTCCGTTGTATTAATTTCGCACGCTAGTGCGCAAAACAAGGATAATGCTGTGGTGGTCGGGTGCACGGCAGCCCTGAGCGGCCCGTTAGGCTCTCTGGGCATGGGCATGAAGGCGGGTGTCGACGCGGCCTTCAGCCAGATCAACGCACAGGGTGGCGTGAACGGTCGCACCGTGCGCTTTGATGTGCTGGATGACGCCTATGTGCCGGCGCGCAGTGTGGAGAACGTGCGCAAGCTGCTGGGTGACAGCAATGTGGTCGCCCTGATGGGATGTCTGGGCACGCCGAACAACGCCGCCATCACCCCAGTGGTGGAAGAGGCAGGTATTACCCATCTGGCCCCCCTGACCGGTGCCGCCAGCCTGCGGCGGTCGGACTTCCGTCATCTGTTCCATGTGCGTGCCAGTTACACCGACGAGATCCAACGACTGGTCGGCAGTCTGGTCTCCATGGGCATCAAGGATCTGGCCGTGGTGCACCTGGACAACCCCTACGGCCGCGAGGTGCTGGAGGATGCCGTCAAGGCCATGACCCAGGTTGGCATCAAGGCCGTCGCCACCGTGGCGCTGGCCACCGATGGCGCCAACATGGAATCGGTGCTTGCCGCCATCAAGCAGGCCAAACCTTCGGCGGTCCTGCTTGGCACCGCGGGCGCC
>JAJPEW010000088.1 GCA_021166755.1 Hydrogenophaga sp.
ATCGTGTTTCAAGATGACTTTCGGGATTCTCCCTCTTTTGTCGGTTTGAATGTATCGTGAATCACGATGTCAGACCCCGCAAAAACAAAACCCGCCACCAGAGGTGAGCGGGTTCGAGTGAAGTGCCTTCTTCGGCACACACCGCGGAACCGGCTTGGCCGGGCCGCTGGTGTGGTCCCCCTCTCAAGGGGGAAGCCGCGAAGCGGCGCAGGGGGTTATCGTTTAAATCCTGCGGGCACGTCACGGCGGGGCGAGCCGGTGAACAGCTGGCGCGGACGGCCGATCTTGTACTCGGGGTCGGCCAGCATTTCGTTGAGCTGGGCAATCCAGCCGACGGTGCGGGCCAGGGCAAAGATGCCGGTGAACAGGCTGACCGGGATGCCGATGGCCCGCTGCACGATGCCGGAGTAGAAGTCCACGTTCGGGTAGAGCTTGCGCTGCACGAAGTAGTCGTCTTCCAGGGCAATCTTCTCCAGCTCCTTGGCCAGCTTGAACAGCGGATCGTTTTCCAGACCCAGTTCCTGCAGCACCTCGTTGCAGGTTTCCTGCATCAGCTTGGCGCGGGGGTCGTAGTTCTTGTACACGCGGTGGCCGAAGCCCATCAGCTTGACGCCGCTGTTCTTGTCCTTGACCTGGTTCATGAACTCGCCGACCTTGGCCACGCCACCGCTGGCCTGGATCTCTTCGAGCATGTTCAGGCAGGCCTCGTTGGCGCCGCCGTGCGAGGGGCCCCACAGGCAGGCCACGCCAGCCGCAATGGCGGCGAACGGGTTGGTGCCCGACGAGCCGCACAGGCGGACCGTCGAGGTGGAGGCGTTCTGCTCGTGATCGGCGTGCAGGATGAAGATGCGGTCCAGGGCACGCTCGAGCACCGGGTTGACCTTGTAGTCCTCGCAGGGCGTGCCGAACATCATGCGCAGGAAGTTGCCGGCATAGGACAGGTCGTTGCGCGGGTACATGTAGGGCTGGCCGATGCCGTACTTGTAGGCCATGGCGACCAGCGTCGGCATCTTGGCAATCAGGCGGATGGCCGCGATGCGGCGGTGCTCCGGATTGTTGATGTCGGTGCTGTCGTGATAGAAAGCCGACAGGGCGCCGACCAGACCGGTCAGCACGGCCATCGGGTGCGCGTCACGGCGGAAACCGCGCAGGAAGAACTGCATCTGCTCGTTGACCATCGTGTGGTTGATGACGAGCTTGTGGAAGTCGCCGCGCTCCTGCTCGTTGGGCAGTTCGCCGTTGAGCAGCAGGAAGCAGGTGTCGAGGTAGTCGGCTTGCGTGGCCAGCTGCTCGATCGGGTAGCCGCGGTAGAGCAGCTCACCCTTGTCGCCGTCGATGTAAGTGATGGCCGACTGGCAGGACGCGGTGGACAGGAAACCGGGGTCGTAGGTGAACATGCCGGTCTGCGCGTACAGCTTGCGGATGTCGATGACATCCGGGCCGATGCTGCCCTGGTAGATCGGCATCTCGACGCTGGGGCTGCCGTTGGAGAACGACAGGGTGGCTTTGTTGTCGGCGAGTTTCATGTGCGGTTTCCTTATCGGGATGACTCAAACGGGTTGGCGGGCAGCGCGCAGCAGGCCAAGCACCTGCATCACGTCCGGGTGGGCCTGATCGCCCTGGGGTTCCTTGCGTCCGAGCAGCAGATCCAGCAGATCGTTGTCGGACAGATCCATGAGAACACCCAGCGCGTCGGCTTGGCGGACCGTCAAGCCAGATTCGTGCCTGGCAAAGAAGCGCTCGATGAACAGGTCGTTCTCGAGCAGGCCACGGCGACAGCGCCACCGCAGCTTGCTCAACGCGCGCTCATCGAGCACCGCGTCGGGCGAAGGCAGGGAGGTGGTGCTGTCGGCCATGTGGGGTAGCGTGATCACACCGCGCGGCGGACCATCAGTTCCTTGATCTTGCCAATCGCCTTGGTGGGGTTCAGGCTCTTGGGGCAGACGTCCACACAGTTCATGATGGTGTGGCAACGGAACAGGCGGTACGGATCTTCCAGGTTGTCCAGCCGCTCGGCGGTGGCCTGGTCGCGGCTGTCGGCGATGAAACGATAGGCTTGCAGCAGACCGGCCGGGCCGACGAACTTGTCGGGGTTCCACCAGAAGCTGGGGCAGCTGGTGGAGCAGCTGGCGCACAGGATGCACTCGTACAGGCCGTTGAGCTCTTCGCGCTCTTCAGGGCTCTGCAGGCGCTCGCGCTCGGGGGCGGGCGTCTCGTTGATCAGGTAGGGCTTGATCGAGTGGTACTGCTTGAAGAACAGCGTCATGTCCACGATCAGGTCGCGCACGACCGGCAGGCCGGGCAGCGGCTTGAGGACGATGTCGCCCTTGAGCGTGTTCAGGTTGGTCAGGCAGGCCAGACCGTTCTTGCCGTTGATGTTCATGGCGTCCGAGCCACAGACACCCTCGCGGCAGGAGCGGCGGAAAGACAGCGTGGGGTCCACTGCCTTGAGCTTGACCAGGGCGTCCAGCAGCATGCGCTCGGTACCGTCGAGCTCGACCTGGATGGTCTGCATGTACGGCTTGGCATCCTTGTCCGGATCGTAGCGGTAGATCTTGAAAGTGCGTTGTGCCATTTTTCAGGTTCCTTGTGTTCGCGCGTTCCGGTCAGAAAGTACGTGGCTTGGGCGGCACGGTCTCGGCCGTCAGGGGCTTCATGCGCACCGGCTTGTAGTCCAGGCGGTTGCCGTCCTTGAACCAGAGGGTGTGCTTCATCCACTCGGCGTCGTTGCGACCCAGCGGGCAGGTCGGGTGGTTGACGTCGTGCTCGTAGTCGCGCACCAGGTGGGCGCCACGGCACTCCTTGCGGGCAGCGGCGCTGGTCATGGTGGCCTGGGCGGCTTCCATCAGGTTCTCGACTTCCAGCGCCTCGATGCGCGCGGTGTTGAAGACCTTGGAGTTGTCCTTCAGACCGATGTTGGCGACGCGGTCACGCAGCGCATTGATCTTGCGCACGCCTTCGTCCATGGATTCCTGGCTGCGGAACACGCCGGCATGCGTTTGCATGATGGCGCGCATGTCGTTGGCGACGTCCTGCGCGTACTCGCCGTCCTTGCAGCTATCCAGACGGGCCAGGCGGGCCAGGGTCTGGTCGGCGGCATCCTTGGGCAGAGGCTTGTGCTCCTGCTTGGGGTTGACGTTGGCCACGATGTGGTTGCCAGCAGCCTTGCCGAAGACCAGCAGGTCGAGCAGCGAGTTGGTGCCCAGGCGGTTGGCACCATGCACCGACACGCAGGAGCACTCGCCCACGGCGTACAGGCCATTGACCGGGCGGTCCTGGCCATTGACCGTTTCGACGACCTGGCCGTGGATGTTGGTCGGGATGCCGCCCATCTGGTAGTGGATGGTGGGCACGACCGGGATCGGCTCACGGGTGATGTCCACGTTGGCGAAGTTGTGCCCGATCTCTTCCACCGAGGGCAGGCGCTTGCGGATCGTCTCGGCACCGAGGTGGTCCAGCTTCATGTGGATGTAGTCCTTGTTGGGACCGCAGCCACGGCCTTCCAGGATTTCCTGGCCCATGCAGCGCGAGACGAAGTCGCGCGGGGCCAGATCCTTCAGCGTGGGCGCATAGCGCTCCATGAAGCGCTCGCCGTTGCTGTTGAGCAGGATGGCGCCTTCACCGCGGCAGCCTTCGGTCAGCAGCACGCCGGCACCGGCGACGCCGGTCGGGTGGAACTGCCAGAACTCCATGTCCTGCAGGGCGATGCCGGCACGCGAGGCCATGCCCAGGCCGTCGCCGGTGTTGATGAAGGCGTTGGTCGAGGACTGGTAGATGCGGCCGGCACCACCGGTGGCCAGCAGCACGGTCTTGGCTTCGAGCACGTAGACGTCGCCCGTTTCCATTTCCAGGGCGGTCACGCCCACGCAGTCGCCGTCGGCATCGCGGATCAGGTCCAGCGCCATCCATTCGACGAAGAAGGTGGTGCGTGCCGACACGTTGGCCTGGTACAGCGTGTGCAGCATCGCGTGACCGGTCCGGTCGGCTGCAGCGCAGGCACGCTGCACCGGCTTTTCGCCGTAGTTGGCGGTGTGGCCACCGAACGGACGCTGGTAGATGGTGCCGTCCGGGTTGCGGTCGAAGGGCATGCCGAAGTGCTCGAGCTCGTACACGACCTTCGGTGCTTCGCGGCACATGAACTCGATCGCGTCCTGGTCACCGAGCCAGTCGGAGCCCTTGACGGTGTCGTAGAAGTGGTATTCCCAGCTGTCCTCGCTCATGTTGCCCAGCGAGGCGGACACGCCGCCCTGGGCGGCCACGGTGTGGGAGCGGGTCGGGAAGACCTTGGAGAGCACGGCCACCTTGAGGCCGGCGCGGGCCAGCTGCAGGGAGGCACGCATGCCGGAGCCGCCGGCTCCGACGATGACCACGTCGAACTTGCGCTTGGGAAGGGATGCGGTGGTGGTCATGAATCAGAGCCTCCAGAGAACTTGAACAGCCCAGCCCAGGCAGGCCACGAGCCAGACGATGGTGAAGATGTGCAGGGCCAGGCGGATGCCGGTGGGCTTGACGTAGTCCATCCAGATGTCGCGCATGCCGATCCAGATGTGGTAGGCAATGGCAATGAACACGGCGAATGTGAGCGCCTTCATCCACTGGGGGGCAAAGATGCCGGCCCAGCCTTCATAGCCCAGCGGGCCGCTGGTCAGCAGGACCTTGACCAGCACGATGAGGGTCAGCAGCGCGAAGAGGGCTGCAGTGATGCGCTGGGCCAGCCAGTCGCGCAGACCGTAATGGGCGCCGGTGACGACGCGTTTGGAACCATAGTTGACGGACATGGGATTACCTCTTGTAGTTCGTGGGCGCTCAGTACAGGCCGAACAGCTTGGCACCCAGGACCACGGTCAGTCCGATGGACAGCGCCAGCGTGAAGATGGCCGAAGACTTGCCGAACTCCTTGGTGACGGAGTGCGTCATGTCCATGTAGAGGTGACGCAGGCCGGCAATCAGGTGGTGCAGGTAGGCCCAGATGATGGCCAGCGTGACCAGCTTGACGAACCAGCCCGGCACAAAACCGATACCGGCATCAAAGGCCGCCGTGAAGGTACCGTGAGAAATCTCTGAGGACACCGAGGTGTCGAACATCCAGACGATCAGCGGCAGCAGCAGGAACATCAGCGCGCCACTGACGCGGTGCAGGATCGACACCCAGCCGGCGACGGGGAGCCGGTAGGTGGTCAGGTCCTTGAAGGCATTGATGTTGCGGAACTCGGGCCGCTTCTTGGTCAACTCGGACATGGTGGGGCTTTCTTCCGGTGTACGGAGTCGGGGTTGTAACGCGCTGGTAACTCAAACCAGGGGCCGGCAAATTCTATTGCAACGCACCATGCCCGAAGCTGACACCGGGCTCATTGCTCGGGCATTCCGGTCGGCTAAATACCCCAGGGAGTTCATTTCAGCTCAATTCGTTGTGATAGTGCCTCGTTTCGGTGCGGTACAGCCCGCGCCGAAGCTCCATGGGTACGTCGTTGTAGGTGTAGGCCAGACGTTCAACGCTGAGCAGGGGATGGCCCGTCGGCACGCCAAGAAGGGGCCCGGTTTCGGTGTCCGCGATCACTGCCTTGACCTTCTCGGTGGCTCGAACCATCCGCACGCCCAGTTCGGTTTCGAACAGGGCATACATGGGGCCCTTGTTGGCGGCCAGGGTTTCCAGTGTCAGGCCCTTGAACGGGCCTCCGGGCAGCCAGAGATCTTCCAGAATGGCAGGCGTCCCGGTAAAGGCAAGGACCCGCCGGACCTGCAAGACCGGGTCGCCGGTGCGCAGGTTGAGCTGGCGCGCCACTTCGGCGGGCGCGCGCAGCCGGCGGAAGTCGACGATCTGCCGTTCGGCCGGTCCCTGGCTGTCTGGGTTGCCCTGGTCGGGCAGGACCCGCAGGAATCGGTACTGGATGTGCTGTTCGGCGTGCGTGGCCACAAAGGTGCCCTTGCCCTGTCGACGCACCAGCAGGTTGTCGTTGGCCAGTTCGTCGATGGCCTTGCGCACGGTGCCCTGGCTGACGCGGTAGCGGGCGGCCAGTTCGATCTCGCTCGGGATGACGTCACCGGGCTTCCATTCGCCGGCCTGCAGGCTGCGCAGGATCAGGATCTTGATCTGCTGGTACAGGGGGCTGAAGGCGGGTGTGGAGGTGCTGGCCACGCCGGTTTCACCAGGACCTTCGGCGACGGCAGGGCGGCCGTCGCTGACGGTGGAATCGGGTTGAAGACTGGGGTTCTGGGGCATGGCTGGGAGTCGGTGGGACCGGACCGCGGCGTACCGTCGCGCATCTGTCACAGATGCCAATGATATCTTATATAAGACATAAGACAAATTGACCGACCTGTCGGGTCACGGGTACACTTGGCGGTTGACCTTGCACCACGTTTTTCGGGTTTTCCCGCACCTCTGTGGGCGCCGTCAGGGGTGATCACCCCACCGCACATCCACTTTCATCACGTCCTTACCTGGAGTTCTCACATGAGCAAGAAGCCCGTCCGAGTTGCCGTCACCGGCGCCGCTGGCCAGATCGGTTACGCCCTGCTGTTCCGCATCGCCTCTGGCGAAATGCTGGGCAAGGACCAGCCCGTGATCCTGCAACTGCTGGAGATTCCGGACGAGAAGGCCCAGAACGCGCTCAAGGGCGTGATCATGGAACTGGAAGACTGCGCCTTCCCGCTGCTGGCCGGCATCGAAGCCCACAGCGACCCGATGACCGCCTTCAAGGACACCGACTACGCCCTGCTGGTCGGCGCCCGTCCCCGTGGCCCCGGCATGGAGCGTGCCGACCTGCTGGCCGCCAACGCCCAGATCTTCACCGCCCAGGGCAAGGCTCTGAACGCCGTGGCCTCGCGCAACGTCAAGGTGCTGGTCGTCGGCAACCCCGCCAACACCAACGCCTACATCGCCATGAAGTCG